>JBJEGN010000123.1:0-5987 GCA_051875105.1 Candidatus Gastranaerophilaceae bacterium | reverse complement strand
ATGGTTGATGGTTTGAAAAAATTGTATAAAGTTAATAAAATTAGCAGTAGTCCTCAAAAAGATTTGAAGAAAATTTTGAAGAATAAAAAATAATATAAGAAAAAATAAGAAATAAAAAAGAGCCTTTTTTGAGGCTCTTTTTTGAAGTATTTAAGAATTTACTTATTCTAAGACGTCTTTATATTCGCCAACGTTATTTAATAAATCATAATTGATTTCATTTTCATTGTCGGCTATAGCTGCAGCTACAACTGCATCACTTGTGACATTAAGCATTGTTCTGAACATATCGACAATTCTGTCAACGGCAAAGAGGAATGCAAAACCTTCAACAAGTTGTTCAGGAGTCAATCCTAAACCGTTAAGAACGATTGCTATAGTGATTAAACCAGCTCCGGGAATACCTGCGCAAGTACTTGAAGCAATTATTGCGAATGCAGCTATTTGAACAATTTGCATTGGCTCAAGTACAACACCGTAAGCTTGTGTTAAGAAAATAACAGCAACTGTTTGAAATAATGCAGTTGCATCCATGTTTAACGTTGCTCCGAGAGGGAGAACAAAACTGCAAACTTTGTGAGAAATACCTCTTTTTTCACAACAAGCCATTGTCAAAGGCAAAGTTGCAGAACTGCTTGCTGTACCAAATGCAACCATCATAGCTTCTGTAATTGCTGAGAAGAAAATAGCAACCGGAACTTTGCAAAACATTTTCATAAATACGGGGTATACGATACAAAGTTGAATTAAAAATCCTAAGAATAAGACAACAAAATAATTTGAAATTCCACCTAAAATATCTGTACCGAATGAAGAAACGGCAACAGCTGTCAACGCAAATACACCGGGTGCAGCGAGTGTCATAACCCAATCTGTAACTTTCATTGTTGCTGCAAATACAGATTCGAAGAATCCTACGATAGGTCTTGAAACTTCACCGATTTTTGCAAGTGCAACCGCAAATATCAGTGCAAATACCAAAATTGGAATCATATCTCCTGTTGCAAGTGATGAAAGCGGATTTTGAGGAATCATATTTAAGAAAATTTGAGCAACGTGTCCTTGTTGTTGTAAAAATGCTTGTTCTACTTGAGCTTGAACATCAACAGCTGAAGCGTTTGTGATAAATGATTGAACACCTACACCCGGCTTAAAAATTACAGTTAATAAAGATCCGATAGTTACGGCAAGAACTGTGATAAAGCCATAATATAAAATCATTTTCAGTCCGAATTTACCAAGTTGTTTGCTGTCACCGATGCTTGAAATACCAACGATGATAGAAGAGCAAACCAACGGAATTACAATCATTTGAATTAATCTGATGAACATTTGACCGATGATATCGAGAACTTTGATAACACAGTCGACAATTTGATTAACATCTCCTTGTGGAGTAATTTTGTAATTGTGGAGAATGATACCGAGAATGATACCGGCAATAAGTCCGATGAAAATGTGACCGTTTCTTTTAATTCCCAGACCTAATGCGATTAAAATCTGCATGTGTAGTTTCATTTAAAATTCCTTTATATATATAAATTAACGTGTACCTTATTGTACCGTTTTTTTACCCAAATAGCAATAATGTATTAATTTTTTTAAAAAATGCGAAGATTTTTAAATATTTTGCTCTATGAAAAGTTTTGTAATACTATTATAAAAATAGATGATTTATACGAACGGCAAAGAAAATGACAAATTCAAAAGAAAAAAAATACCATTTTATAGCAGCTGGCGGAGTTGGAATGAGTGCTCTTGCAAGAATTTTGCTTGAAAAGGGCTGTGTTGTCTCCGGTTCAGATTTGAACGAAAGCAAGTATACAAAATTATTAAGTGATTTGGGTGCTGAAATTTTTATAGGGCAAAAAGCTGAAAATATTAAGCCTGATATGACGATTGTAATAAGCAGTGCTATATCTGAAGATAATCCGGAATTAAAGGAAGCAAGAAGGTTAAATCTTGATGTTTTGCATCGTTCTGATATGCTCAAGATTATTTCTGATGAATTTTCAGATGATAAAAATGCTTTGTTCTTTGGGTTTTCCGGAACTCATGGAAAAACTACAACAAGTGGACTTTGCTCTTATGTCATGAGTAAAGCGGGTTTAAAACCTTCTTATGCAGTTGGCGGAATAATTCCTGATATTAATGACAATTCAAAATATGACTCTGATAAAATTTTTATTGCTGAGCTTGATGAATCTGATGGTACAATTGTTAAATACCGTCCTGATGTCAACGTAATCAACAATTTATCTTATGACCATCCTGATTTTTATAAAAATGGCATGTCTGATATTTATAAAACTTTCAAAAAATATATTGACGGAACATCTGAAAATGCAATTATTGTTACAAATGCGGATAATGATGGTTGTGTTGAATTTATGAAAGTAATGAATTACAGAAAATTTGTTACATTTGCTCTTGAAAATGATGCTGATTATATAGCGAAAAATATAGAATTTGATGGTTTTTCGTCGAAATTTGATATTTTTGTCAATGGAAAATTTAAAGTTTCTATGGAATTGTCTGTCCCCGGAATACACAATGTTTATAATGCATTAGCTGTATTTACCGCTATGGATTTGACCGGTTTTAATCCTGAAAAATATGTGCAATATTTTAAAACTTTCTCGGGCATGGGGCGGAGATTTCAAACTGTTGCGGAATTTGACGGAATTAAGGTGATTGATGATTATGCTCATCATCCTGAAGAAATCAATACGACTTTGACAGGGCTATCTTCGTATAAAGACGGAAGACGAATTGCTGTTTTTCAACCTCATAGATTTACAAGGCTGCAGGGGTTGTGGAATGATTTTTTGAACGCTTTTGATAGGGTTGATAAAGTCTTTGTAACTGATGTTTATAATGCTTGTGAGCAGCCTATTGAGGGTATAAATTCTGAAAACTTTGTTAAAGATTTGAAGAAAAAAGCTGTAGATTGTGAATATGTTTCAGGTGATATGGAAAAAGTTGCAGAAAGAGTTTACAAAGACTTGAAGCCCGGTGATGTTGTGATAACTCTTGGTGCGGGAACTGTTACAAAAATCGGTAAATATTTGAAAGAAATTAACGAGAAAATAAAATTATGAGAATTGAAAAAGATTACGAATTAAAAAGACATACAACATTTCAAATTGGCGGAAAGGCTGACATAGTTTGCTTTCCTGAAACGGAAGATGAATTTGAAAAAGCTT
The DNA here is from genome assembly GCA_051875105.1 of Candidatus Gastranaerophilaceae bacterium. Lineage (GTDB taxonomy): Bacteria > Cyanobacteriota > Vampirovibrionia > Gastranaerophilales > Gastranaerophilaceae > RUG841. Next base: position 2,781 of record JBJEGN010000123.1, on the reverse strand, counting down.
TATCTGAATATCCCGATGCACTTGTTTTGGGTAATGGTTCAGATGTTTTGATTTCAAGTGAGGGAGTCAAAGGTTGTGTGATTATAACAACGAGTCTGACAAATTTCGAAATTAAAGGAGAAAATGTTCATGCATCCTGTGGTGTTAAAGCTCCTGTTTTATCGAGGGCTGTTGCGGAAAAAGGTCTTTCAGGTTTTGAATTTATGTCTTGCATACCCGGAACAATTGGCGGACTTGTCAATATGAATGCTTCAGCACATAGCCAGGCTATTGCAGATGTTTTTGTATCTTGTCGTGTTTACGATAGAAAAAACAAAAAAATATGGGTTTTGTCAAAAGAAGAAATGGAATTCGAATACAGAAAAACAATAATTTCTAAGAAGGATTATATTGTTTTAGATGCTGATTTTAAGCTTAGACAATCCGATGAAAATGAAGTTAAGGCATTGATGGAGAGAAATGCTGAATTTCGCAAACAGAAGCAGCCAAGTCTTGCACTTCCTAATGCAGGTAGTGTTTTTAAAAATCCGGAAAATGATTCGGCAGGTCGTTTGCTTGAAAAATCAGGAGTGAAAGCCAAGACAATAGGAGGAGCAAAGGTTTGGGAAAATCACGCAAACTTCATTGTAAATATTGGCTATGCAACGTCAAATGACGTATTAAAGTTGATGTATAAAATGTACAACGAAGTAAAAGTTAGATATACAATAGAATTGCAGCCTGAAATTAAATTTTTAGGAATTGCAAATGAGGAAGAAAAAGAAATATGGCAGATAATGACAAAAAAATAAAATATCCGTTGAATACAAGAATTGCAGTGCTTTGCGGTGGAATGTCCAATGAGCGTGAGGTGTCTTTGCGTTCAGGAAAAAATGTTTTTGAAGCTTTGCAAAGATTAGGTTATGAGAATTCTATTTTGATTGATGTTGATGAAGAAATTGCTGAAAATCTTCATGACAACGACGTTACGGTTGCTTATAACGCACTTCATGGAAAATTCGGTGAAGATGGTTGTATTCAAGGCTTATTAGAACTTTTAGGTATAGAATATACAGGTTGCGGTGTTTTTGCGAGTGCTGCTTGTATGAATAAAGCGACTACGAAAAATATTTTGAAAAATTTTGAGTATGTTCCTTTGATAAAATCAGTTTTAATAAAGTCGGAAGACAATGCAGAAGAGAAAGTTAAAGATTTGAAATTTCCGGTAATGTTGAAGCCTGTAAGCGAAGGTTCAAGTATTGGAATGTATAAAGTTAATACAAAAGAAGAATTTTTAGAAAATTACAAAAAGTCTGCCGAATTCGGTCAAGATGTAATGGTAGAAGAGTTCTTAGTTGGAAAATCTTTGACAGTAGGTGTTTTAGATGATGGTGATAAGACATTTGCAACAGAAATTCTTGAATTACGTCCTAAAAATGAGTGGTATGATTACGAGGCAAAATATACGAAGGGTATGACAGAATTTATTTTACCTGCTGAGCTTTCAGAAGAAATGACAGTCAAAGTTAAGGATATTGCTGTTAAGGCTTGTAAGGCATGCGGCTGTAAAGGTGTTAGCAGGATAGATTTTCTTGTTGCAGATGATGTTCCCTATGTTCTTGAAATAAATACGAGTCCAGGAATGACGGACGTAAGTGATTTGCCTGCTCAAGCTGCGGCTATGGGTATTTCTTATGACGAACTTGTTTTAATGATATTAAACAATGCCGGATTAAACAGATAATGGACAATTTAAATCAGCATAATGAAAAAGTTAAAAAAAAGAGGATTGCGGTTCGAGCGAGCAAGCCGTTGTTGTTTTTACGTGCTTTGTTTATTGCTTTGATAATTTTTGCAGGGTATAAACTTTTGAGTTTGCCGATGTGGTATTATCCGAAGGATATGTTTAAAACTGTAAAAAACAAGAATTTTGCGATAATGGGAACTTACATTACTCCAAACGATAAGGTTTTGGCTGTTATGAGAAAAGTTCAAATGCCAAAAGTACCATTGTATATGTTGGATGTGAAAGCATTTGAAGATAGAATATCAGAGATTGAAACGGTAAAATCTGTTCATGTAAGGAGATATTGGCTTCCTGCGAGATTACAAATAGTAATAGAGGACAAAAGACCTATTCTTATAATTGCTCCTGATGAAAAAGCTAAACCGGCTGCATTTTTTGTGGAGGGAGCGACTCTGTTGAGTGCTGATTTATTGCCGAAAGATGTAAAAAAATATCCTTTGAAAGTTTTGACGACCGGTTCTGATCCAAAAGATAATTTTATTAAATGGAAAGAAGAAAGAATTGACAGTTTACTTTACTTGGCAGGAAGAGCAGCGGAATATACCGGCAGTGAGGTAGAATATATTGACATAAGAAATCCTAATGACGTTTATATTAAGACAAAACCTGTGCTTATAAGGCTTGGAGAAATGAATGACACAGCGTATACTCGTTTGGCATCTATAACAACGATATTGCCTAATTTAAGTAAAATTGAGCAAAAAATAAAATATGTTGATCTTCGTTGGGATGTTACGAAGTATGTGAAAATCGAAGGAGAAAAGGATGAAGACATCATTAATTCAAATGAACTCGAAATCGGCTGATATTGAGGATAATTTAGAGAAAATAAAATTTTATATTGCCGAAGAAAAAGAGGCTGAATTAATAATATTTCCTGAGTTGGCGATAACCGGAAATAACTGTCGTGATTATTTTTCAGAGGTTGATTTTATAGAACGTCAAAATAAGGCATTAGAAGAAATTACAGAAATGTCTTACGATAAGGATATTTT
>JBJEGN010000122.1:0-5999 GCA_051875105.1 Candidatus Gastranaerophilaceae bacterium | reverse complement strand
GATACGAGGTTTTGGGCATATTTCTTTCCGGTTCACAAAATTACGGTTTAGATTATCAAGGAAGCGACATTGATACAAAATGTATAGTTTTACCTTCGTTTAATCAATTATGGTTTAACCAAAATATAAGCCGCGTGCTGAAAAGACCTCACGGACAAATTACAGTTAAAGATATTCGGCTTATGACCGAGTGTTTGTGTAAACAGAACCTAAATTTTTTAGAAATCTTGTTTACTAAATATAAGGTAATTAATCCTAAATATGCTGATTTATTTCAGCCTGTACTTGATATGGCTGAAGAAATAACAACTATCAACGAATTTAAGGCTATTTCTTGTGCTGCCGGTATGGCTAAGGAAAAACATTCTGACTTTTTATCTATTAATTTAACTGCTGAAAAGGCTTGTAAGTCTTTGTATCACATTGCGCGACTTGAAGAATATTTAGAAAAGTATACTCAGCATAAGCTCTTTAAAGAATGTTTAGTTTCTGATAAAAGAGAAGAAATAATAGGATACAAAACTCGTTATCTCGCTTCTGATTTTTCGGATACAGAAATTGAAGACATGCGTAAAATTGCTTTTGCTAAAATGAAGCATATTGAACGCATGAAAGAGGATTACTACGCTTCAAATATTTGCACAGTTGATAGTGAAACCAAAGACATATTAACGTATTATATGCAACAAATATTAAAAATCACATTAAAAGAAAAACTGAACGGAGGTTAATTTTTGAGCAACAAAATTAAATTAGGCAATTACAAGGGTAAGGATTTGTATTGGATTCCTGTGTATAACAATGATCCAAGATATTACATACTTAAAGACCCAATTTGTAAAATGCCTTTTGATATGGGTTTGGCAAGATATGAAAACTCATTAATAAGAAAATTTATAATAGAAGATTTTATATCAAATGCTTTCACCCAAGAAGATTTGCAAAAAATTATGCCAATTGCAGATAATTTTGGTGATTATGCTTCGCTTCTTTCATATGCGGAAATACGAATGCACGGAAAAATAAATCCAGAATTGCTTAAATATAAAGGCGGTTGGTGGCTTTACTGCGCAAAGGATGGACCTCATGAGTTAGCTTCTGCCGGTGTTGTAGGCTTTTTCGGACTTGTTGGCGATGTAAACAAATCTTGTAAATATGGTGTAAGACCGTACATTATACTTAATTTGTAAAGAAGAAAATAATTTTGAGACTAAATAAAAAGAAGGTAAATAAATATGTCTAAAATATATTTTACGGCCGACTTGCATTTCGGTCATAAGAATGTTCTAAAATATGATAATCGGCCGTTTCAAACAATTGAAGAAATGAACGCTGAAATAATAAAGCGTTGGAACAATAAGGTGAAGCCAGAAGATACAGTTTATATTCTTGGTGATATAAGTTGGTATAAACCCGATAAAACCATCGAACTTGTTACCCAACTTAATGGTACCTTGTATTTGATAAAGGGAAATCACGACCATATTTCGCCGCAACTAAGAAAGTGTTTCAAAGAAGTCTTTGAATACGGAACCGAAATTAAAGTTGACGGAAAATTTATAGTGTTATCACATTATCCTATTCCTTGTTTTAACAGGCACTTTTATGGTGCGTATATGCTTTATGGACATGTACATAATACGCCCGAATGGGAATATACAAAACGTTTCAAGAAGGAAATAGAAACTACTGGGGTTCCCTGTAATATGTTTAATGTTGGTTGTATGATTTGGGATTATGAACCTGTAACATTACAAGAAATAATTGAAAAGGGTGATTTGATATGAATAAATTCAAGAAAATTTTGTTAATTATCAGTACAATACTTATGATTTCTATTTCATTCGTTGGTTGTGGCAAAAATATGTCTGTAACAGATACCACACAATCAGGAAAAGGTTCTTATACAGTAACGCAAGTATATTATAACCAAGACAATACTGTTTACGGACTCGAACTTCGTGGCGTTGGTGTCTCTTTTGTAAAAGAAGTTGGTAAAGATCTTGACCTTAACGGCTATGATTATATTCAAGAGGGAGATATTGTAATTTGTGAGTATCAAAATAAAAACACCGGTTCTTGGTTTAATTCCAGTGATTCCAGTGTTTGCGTTGTTAAAGCAGTTAATAAAACAAATACAATTTCGGAGGATGTATAATGGCTAATAAACGAAATGTACAATTATATACAGACGGTGCCTGTAAAGGTAATCCCGGACCGGGCGGTTGGGCGGTCATTTTACTTTGTCATGATGTCGTAATACAATTATCAGGATATGACCCGGATACTACAAACAACCGTATGGAATTACAAGCTGTGATTGAAGGGTTACGAGCTTTACGAGAACCTTATAATGTACAAATAATATCAGATAGTCAATATATCTGCGACGCAATAAATAAGGGTTGGCTTGCCTCTTGGCAAAAAGACAAGTGGGTAAAGTCAAACAAAAAACCTGTATTAAATGTCGATTTATGGCAGGAATTACTTCCTTTGCTTAGTTTTCATAATGTCGAATTTATATGGGTAAAGGGACATAGTGGTGACCAATACAATACTATTTGTGATAAGTTAGCTGTCGCAGAATATCAAAAACATTCTTAATTTTTTAATAATTTTGTTTTTTTGTTATAATTTTCTTATGCAAATTATAAAAAGGAGGAATTTTAATGAAAATTTGCAATAATTGTCAATATTCTGTTGAAGATAATGTAAAATTTTGTTCTATTTGCGGAAGTAACTCATTTACACCCGTAGAACAAACGTCCGATGTAGCAGAAACACCTGTTGCAACAGTTAATCCAACCGAGCCCGCTTCCACTATTCCTGTTCAGAATACAGAACCTATTCAGGCACAAACCGGTTTTATCCCTGCAAATGAACCTGTAAATGTTCCTGTTCAAGACGGATATGTTGCTCAGCCACAATCGCCTGTACAGCCTGTACAGCCACAGGGTGCATATCAACAGCAATATACACAACAGCCTAATTATCAGTATCAGCAACCACCAATGGCTGCTCCTGTTGCCCCTGCACCTGTTAATGAAGATGGGCTTTCTGATGATAATAAGGTTATGGCTGCTTTTTGCTATGTGCCAATTATCTCTTGGATTATGTACTTAATCAAACCTGAGGATAAGGGCGTTGTTAATTGTGCTAACCAAGGTTTTTGGCTTCTTTTGCTTAACATAGGAAGTGTAGTCCTTGGTAATCTTGTATTACTTTTAAAACAGGTTATGTCTTATTCTTTATGGTGGATTCCAAGATTAATTAACACCGGTTTTGATTTGTTTGGTTTTGCACTTTGGATATTTGCGCTTATCGGTTTTATCAAGGTTCTTTCTTCAAAAGAATGCTTTAAAATTCCGGTTGTTGGTAAAACCTCAATTTTTAAAGTAAAAAACAAGTAATATTTTTTTAGAGCCTTTCGAGGCTCTTTTCTTTTTGTACAAAAATGCAGTATTCATGTATTGTAAATATTAATAAGTTCTTTGGAGGGTTTTAAATATGATGTTTTTGCCTAAAATGCAACACTCAATGGGTGTCGGAAGAAAAATGACACAGATTGCTACTAAACAAGGGCTTTCAAAAGAAGAAATAGAAGATTGTTATCTTTTAGGACTTTTACACGATATCGGTTACGAATACGCTGAGGACTTATCAGAACACGAGCATGTTGGCGGTGAAGTTCTAAAAAGAAATGGATACAAATACTGGCGCGAAGTGTATTATCACGGACATCCAACTGGCGAATACCAATCTGTATTTTTAGATATTCTTAACTCTGCTGACCAACAGGTTGACACGCATGGAAACGATATAGGATACGAAGGGCGCCTGAAGGATATTAAAATAAGATATGGTGAACATTCACAAGCATATAAGGATTCTTGTGTTTTGCAGAAACGAGCAAAAGAACTTGGTTTGTGATTTTCTTTTTATTTTTATTTTTGATACAATTTAATTATGAGTTTTTCAGCTTCAATTAAATACTAATATTTAGTTGAGGCTTTATTTTTTTTTGAAAAAAAAGAAAAAATAATTTTACAGAAAGGAAATTATGGAAAAAATAAAAATTGACCAACTCGTAATTGAGATGGGACGTTGGTGCACTATGTGTTGCGCACATTGTTTAAAAGGTGAGCGAGAAAAGAAAACAAATCCGTTTTCTAATATTGTAGAACTTCTTAATCAAGTGGAGTCTATAAACAGTATTACATTTTCCGGAGGAGAACCATTTCTTTATGCAAATAATATAATTAAAACCATTAATTATATTATGGATAACAATATTCAATGTTGTGGCTTTTATATTGCCACTAATGGATCTGTAATTAATTCAAAGTTAATGTATACGCTTTGCAAGTTTTACATATATTGTTCCCAATATGAAGGATTTTCTGCCGTTGAAGTGTCAAGATCCCCTTGGCACGAATATATATCGGAAGAAAACGAGATGTTTTTTAACTTATATAAGTTTTGCTCAACAAGGGACGAACATAAAAGTGAAGGATATCTTATCCCGGAGGGTAGAGCGCAGGAAAATGGTTATGGTTGGAAAAACTTACCCAAAGTGGAACCTAAAAATTTTGATTTTGAGGATAATACTGTTGAAATGTTATATTTGAATTCTAACGGAAAATGTTATCCTGATTGTGACTTGTCATACAAGACACAAGAAAATTGGAATTTAAAAACCAATTTTTTAATTCCGGATATTAATTCGGAACTTTCACTAATGGAGCAAATTAATAATTACAATGATTTAGTAAAGGAGAACTGTTATGCAAGATAAATACATAGTAACACTTTTTTGTTATGACAAACCGGGAACAAAAAAGTATATTCACCACCCGGGAAGAAAAGATTTTCACTCTTACGAAGATGCTGTGGAATTTGTCCAGAAGATGGCGTCTTCTGAATATTACGACCTTATAAGCGATTGTGATAACCCGGATTTGTTCGACTTGGATTTTGACGGACCATATGAGGCGGTTGTACGGTTGTATTCGGAACTGCCGACAGAAGGGGATAAGGATTATGTTAATATTACTGAATATTACATAACCCGTGTAAGCGAAGAAAATGACAACACCTGTGTTGCCGCTTATATTGACCGTCGCAACATTCAAACACTCAATTTCATAAGGCTTCGTTTGGAAGAGGGAACTATATCCTATATAGTCGAAGAAGCAGATAGGGAAGCCGCCAGAGGAAAGTTCACTTCTGAAAAAGAATATAAAACTGCTGTTTCGGCTATCCCTGATTTTATTGAATACTATTATGGCAAAACCCCTGTTTTTGAAAATGGAAAATGTGAAGATTTAGAAATTCTTGACGTTCCTAAAGAACTGCCGTCTTATTTCGATATGGCAATGATACGAATGCTTTCAAGAAAACAATATCAGCCTGAGGATTTATATGTATTTGAAATTCTCTTATGTGATAATGAGATTGACGTTGATTATGAAAAGTTTTCATATGAGGCCCTGTTGCAGCTTAAAGAAAAATATGTGGGAAAAAGCGGAGGCAACAGTAAACATAAAGCTCGCATTTTTCAAACCTATATTGAAAACGATCTTAATCGCAAAACAGTAAACGGTGAAACATATGCTTGTTTGAAAGCAAAAGCATATATGCTTAACAATGCTGAAAATAAGCCTTTTATTGAATTGCTTCAAAAAGGTGATAAAAAGCAGGTTTCACTTTCTTGTTCTGTAAGAACGCGTACTTGCTCAATTTGCGGAAAAGAGAATTGTGAACATATTCACAATAAGATTTACAATGGAAAAACTTGTTTTTCTGTAATTGATGATATTGCAGATGTATATGAGTTTTTCTTTTAAGTAACAATTTTATTTTAAAGGCGGGAATCCCGCCTTTTTTTGTGTATGACGGGCATATCAATGCTCTGTGGTGAAAGTCCACTGAGGCGTAGTTACCGACGAACTCAAAAGCGACTTGCAAGTTTCACACCGTGAGGTGTGGGAGAGAAGAAG
>JBJEGN010000121.1:0-6027 GCA_051875105.1 Candidatus Gastranaerophilaceae bacterium | reverse complement strand
AAGAAAAAATCAAAAATATTCAAGAAGAAAATGAAGAAACGAAAGAGTTTTTAATTCAGCAAAAAGAAAACGAACTTGAAAGTTTGCAAAATCAACTGAACAGCGAGTTTGAAGAAAAAATCAAAAATATTCAAGATGAAAATGAAGAAAAGATTAAAAATATTCAGGAAGAGCACGAAGAAGCAAAAATGTTGTTAATCCAACAGAAAGATAATGAACTTGAAAGTTTGCAAATTCAACTGAATAAAGAATTTGAAGCAAAAGAAGAAAAGATTTCAACAGATTACGAAGAACGAATAACGGAAATCAACAGTTGGAATTTAAAGAATTTAAGAGAAAAACTTGATGAAAACACAAAAGAAATCTATAAGAAGTTAAATTATGATTTTGAAGACGAAAAGAAACAGATAAGAAACGACGTATACAAAGAAACAAGAGCAAAATGCGAAGAAGAAAAGCGTTTTGAAATAAAGCAAATAGAAGAAAATCTTCAAAATAAATACACTGCGGAAATGCAAGAAAAACTTGACATTCAAGCTATCTACTTTGAAGCCAAAATAAAAGAAGAAAAAGAAATGCAGGAAGAAATAGCAGAAAACCGAGTAAATTCAGCGTATAATACCGGCAGAGAAGACGAGAGGAAAATTTGCGAAGAAGAAATACAAAAATTAACGAAAGAATCTTACGAAAACGGCAAAAGAGATTCAGAAGAATGGTTTCGAGAAGAAATGAAAAGGCAGCTTGAAACACAGGCTAATTACTATGAAAAGGAAATAGAAAAAGCCAAAGCTGATACAAAAGCGGAAATGTACAACGAAATGGATGAAGCAGCAAGAAGAAATGAAGAAGAATTAAAATTATTTCTTGATTTCTATGAAGCAAAGATGAAACCTTTCAAAAAGCTTATAAATATTCATGCAACGACAAACGAAAAGATAAAAGAAATACAAAATAGACTAAAGAACGCAATTAATAAAGAAAAAGAAGAAAAAGGCGGAAATAACTAATGTCGCAAATTAAGGTATCTGTTATCGTTCCGGTATACAATGTAAGAAATTACTTGCCGAAATGTTTAGATTCAATAATAAATCAAACGTTGAAAGAAATAGAGATAATTTGTGTAAACGACGGTTCAACGGATGGATCTGATAAAGTTTTGGAAGAGTATGCCAAAAAAGACAGTCGAATAAGGATAGTTAATCGTAAAAACGGAGGTTTGTCCGCTGCAAGAAATACGGGCATGCCGTATGCTACCGGAAAGTATATCGGATTTGTAGATTCAGATGATTATATTGATTCTGCGATGTATGAATTAATGTATTACAATGCGGAACATTTTAATTCTCAAATGGTAATTTGTGCTAATCATAAATTAGATGATACAACGGGAATTGTATTTGATGACGATCCGTACTATACGCTCGGATATTTTCCAAAAGAGCTTAATAATAGGGCTTTTAACCATTTTGATACAAAAGATTTTTTTCAAGATTTTTGTGTAATGGCTTGGAACAAGTTATATTTGCGAAGTTTTTTAGAAGAAACACAAGCGAGATTTCCGGACGGATATATTTTTGAAGACGGACCGTTTTTTACCGATATTTACTTTAAAATGGATAGAGTAACAATAGTCAGGGATTTCTTGTATTATTATAGAGTTAACAGGGCAAATTCTATTGTTGTAAAGGGTGATAAGAACTTTACGGATATTTTTTATGTTGTTAATAAAATGTTGTCAAATTTACGAAAGACACCTTATTTTGATGAAATAAAAGCTTATTTTTTGAGAAAAAAATTCAAAGATATGAGGTATCGTTTTCAGGTAATACAGAAGAAGTACAAAAAGTATTATTATGACCGTTGGAGAGCTTTTTGGCTTGATATAGATAAAGAAACTTTAGAAGACGAAAAGTTTAAAGAGAAGTACCCTTACACATATAGAAATATAAAACTTGTAAGAGATAATACTTATGAGCAATATATAAAGGAATTTTTCATAGAAAATTGCAAGCATAAAATAATGGCAATTTTATACACAAATCCGAAGGTTTATACATTTAAGATAAAGAAATTTCATTTTTGTTTTAAGAAAAGACCAAAAATATTTGACTTATGGTACGATAATAACAGAATGTATGTAGCAATATATTGGTTAAAAATAAAGTTTGATTTTTCGTTTATGTATACAGAGTTGGAAGATTGGGAAGATTCTGTGAAATGAGAAGAAGTACAGAACAGACCGATAATCAGATAAAAGTAAGTATAATAATGTCGTTATTCAATGTGGAATTATACATGAGAACGGCGATAGAGAGTGTTTTAAATCAAACATTAAAAGAAATAGAATTGATATGTATAGATGATGGTTCGACGGATTATACATTAACCGTAGCGAAAGAATATGCAAAAAAAGATAAACGAATAAAGATAATAAAATACAAAGAAACGAACGGTCAAGCATACGCAAGAAACAGGGGAATAACAGTTGCAAAGGGAAAATATATCGGATTTGTTGATGGAGATGACTGGGTCGAATCGACAATGTTTGAAAAATTATACAATGAAGCGGAGAAGAACCAGACAGATGTAGCATTTTGTGCTGCAGCTCTTTATGATGATCAGACCGGAAAAACAATTTGGAATAATGATTATTATAATATGTATTTGATACCCAAAGAGTTTGATAACAGAGTTTTTACTCATGAAGAAACAAAAAACCTTTTGACAGGGAGTTTAAATGTTGCATTATGGAATAAAATTTATCGAACGGATTTTTTAAATAAGAATAAAATAAGATTTCCGGAACATTATATATTCGAAGATATGCCTTTTTTTTATGAAACATGGTTCAATGCGAAAAGTATTTGTTTCATAAGAGATTGTTGTTATTATTATCGAATAAACAGGCAGACTTCAACAATGTCAAGAATTGCAGATAAGGTTTTGGATAGAGTGGATATGGTAGCTTTGACCTATGATATGTTCAAGAAGTTACCGTATTATAATGAAATAAAAACGCAGGTTACAATTTGGATAATAGAAGATTTATTTCATAGATTTACAATATTGGAAGGTCGATATCGTAGGGAATTTTTCTTCCAAATGAAAAAACTTTTCCAAAATCTTGATTTAGAAAACATAGATATCGAAAAATTAAACCAATGTTATTATTACAATGAATACAAAAATTGTTTAAATTTAAAATTTGTAGATTTTTTGACGACACTTGCAGATACGTATATAAGAGCAAAAAAACGAGAAAACCAGCTTGAGAGCAAGATTTTATCAGAAAAATATAAGACACAGTTAATCTACGAAGAAATAATAAAGAACATGCAAAAGTAATAAAAAAAATACAGACAAAATTTTTACAGAGAAGAATATGCCGATTCAAAGACCAGAAATTTCCATTATTATTCCGTTTTACAACGCTGACAACCAACTCCGTCAATGCTTAAATTCTGTTGTCAACCAGACGCTGACAAATTTGGAAATAATCTGTATTGATGATAATTCAAGGGATAAATCATTAAAAATAGCAGAAGAATTTGCAAAGACAGATAACAGAATAAAAATTATTAAAAATGAAGAAACAAAAGGTCAATCTTATTCGAGAAACAGAGGATTAGAAGCAGCTACAGGAAGATATATCGGATTTGTAGATGCCGATGATTTTATAAGTGAAAATATGTACAAAACAATGTATGAAAAGGCAAGAAAAAATCAAGCAGATATTGTTATGTGCAAGGCATTGTTGTATGACGAAAAAACTCAAACGACAAAAAATGATGACTATTACGAGTTAAAATGTGTGGAGGATTTTTTTCAAAAAACATTTTCACACGAGGATACAAAAAATTTTATTACAGAAATAAATGTGGCAGTGTGGAATAAACTTTATCGAAAAGATTTTTTGCAGTCGATAAAAGCAAATTTTGTGGAGGGAAGCATATTCGAAGATTTGCCGTTCTTTTTTGAATCATACACAAAGGCGAAAAATGTTGTCATTGTAGATGAACATTTGTATTATTACAGAATAAACACCCCAAATTCTACAATGACTCAAACAGGCAAAAAGCTATTAGACAGAGTTGAGATGGTAACAATTGCAAATGAAGTATTAAAAAAATTACCATACTATGAAGAGATAAAAACGAAAGTACTTGATTGGATAATACACGATATATTCTATCGATTTTTAGCGATTGACAGTAAATATCAAAGAGAATATTTTTTCAAGATGCAGAAATTATTCAGAAGTCTTGATATTTCCAAAAAAGAGAAATCTTTAATAGAAACACCTTATTTGCCTTTTTTTGATGAAATAAAAGAAAAGTCTTTCATAGAAGTCATAAATAATTTTATTAAGTTAAGTTTATCCGGAGTTGCATATATTGAAAAAACGAAAGAAGAAACGAAAAACAGGCTTAAAGAGATTAATAGAACAAAAAAAGAAATAGAACAATATCATAAAGAAATAAATAAAATAAAAAAAGAAACAGAAAAGAAGTTTAAAATAACGAACAGATTAAAAGAAGAAATAAATGAACTTATAGCTGAGATAAAGGAAGGAAATGAAATCCTGATAAAAGACAGCAAGAGTGAGCTTGAAAAAGAGCAAGAATATTATCAGGAATTGATGAAAAAGCAATTAGAGTTACAAAAAGAGAATTACGAAAAGATAATGTCATTTAAGAATAAAATAGAGGAGACGCCAATGAGCAGACCGAAAGTTTCTATAATATTACCGGTATATAATGTTGCACCGTATTTAAGGCAATCTTTAGACAGCATAATAGCTCAAACATTGAAAGAAATAGAAATTATATGTGTAGATGACGGTTCAACGGATGATAGCGGAAAAATTTTAGATGAATATCAGGCAAAAGATAGACGAATAAAGGTTTTACACAAGAAAAATGCAGGCACGGGAGCAGCAAGAAATGACGGACTTCGTATGGCGACAGGCGAGTGCATCGGATTTGTTGACCCTGATGATTGGATTTTGCCTAATATGTACGAGAGATTGTATGGTATTTTGCAAGAGAAAAAGCTTGATATAGTAATGTTCACACCTGATGTTTATAATGACAAGACGAAGAAACACGAGGGATTTTTATATTTCCAAGATTCAAATTTCCCGTCATTTTTGGATAATAAAATTTTCAATAAAGACGACATTTCACCGTTTTCATACCCGATGTGCGTATGGAATAAACTTTATACGAAAAAATTATTTGATGATAATAATATAGATTTTGCGGAAGGATTGGATTTTGAAGATCACAAATGTATTTTCAAAACGTTGTTTACGGCAAAAAGAATTTATTTTATCAGAGAAAAACTTTATGTTTACAGACACAGCAGAGAAGGTTCGATTTTATCCGATAACGATACGAGAATGTTTGACCACATCAAGATTTATGATGTGGTGGAAAATGTCCTCAAGGAAACGGGAAATTGGGAAAAATTCAGGCTTGATTTCTTGAGATACAAGGTGCATAACATTTTGTACTATTACACAATGATAAAACCGCAGTATAAAAAAGATTATTACAATAAAATGGTAAAATCACTTCACGCAACGAAGATGAGTAATGAAGAAATAGAATTACTCGGAAAAGATTATCCAGAACTCAAAAGAATAATGAATGATACATTGGCAAATAAACTCAAAAAAGCTGTCAATATCATTATGAAAAAAGAGGATATAAAAGATTAGAGAAAATAAAAAAACAAAAAGAAGGTTAGCCTTTTGAGGTTAGCCTTCTTTTATAGGTACAAAAACAGATTAGACTTCTAATTTTTTGTAGCTTTTTCTCATTAATTCCGACAAATTAGGCTCAGATTTTTTTGAAGATTTAGCGATTGATTTCTTAGCGGATTTTTTGACAGATTTAATACCGGTAAGTCCCACTAAACCTTTTTCAGGAGCCAACATAAAAATGTCTTTAAAAAAATCTTTAATAGCTGACATAGTTTAAAACCTTTCTAAATAATATCCCCAATAACATTAAAATCAATTTA
>JBJEGN010000120.1:0-6067 GCA_051875105.1 Candidatus Gastranaerophilaceae bacterium | reverse complement strand
TATTCTATAGAAATCTTTGTCAAAACCGCTAAAATCCAAACAACGCTTATAACATTCAAAAGCAAGATATGAAAAATTCGACTCCTTAGCACAAAATGCCGCATCAACCCAAAAATCATAATTACTCCACAAGTCAGTTTCAATTGTTTTGGTGATACATTCACAAACATAAACAGCCTGTTCAAACTTTTTATCGTTTTTGTATTCTTTAAGTTTATTTTTTAAAATATTATACACAAAATCAGAATTAATTTTTTCATTATTGTTTTGGGATACATAATTCATCAAATATTGGTAACCTTTTGGAATATTATCTTTTTGACAATAACCGACACCCATTCCTAAGGCAAAATCAGGGAATAAATCAGACTCCATAAAATCCTCAAAACTTATATAAATAACCTCACTATTATATAATAAAATATAAAGTTTTGACAAAACATTACAATACATAAATAATAAGAATATGAAAACATTTTCGGAGTTAAAGCATGCCAAAAATTTCAATTATTGTACCTGTTTATAATGCAGAAAAATATCTTTCCAAATGTATAAAAAGTCTTATTAATCAAACATTGAAAGATATTGAAATCATACTTGCAGACGATGGTTCAAAAGATAAAAGTCTTGAAATTTGTAATCAATTTGCTCAAAAAGATAAAAGAATAAAGGTTTTTTCTCAAAAAAATTCCGGTCCGTCAGTTGCAAGAAATAACGCATTAAAAATTGCAACAGGAGAATTTATCGGCTTCGTAGACTCTGATGATTATATTAAAAAAGACACCTATGAGAAAGCTCTCAACAAAATGTCAAAAGACGTAGATTTGGTTATCTGGGCAGTAAATGTTGTTTCTGATGACAAATTAAGCTATACAAACTGGTTTCAGGAAAATTATTTCAAAATACATTTTAAAGGAAAAGTCAAAACAACCAATGATATCAGATTTAAAACAGATGTTGTTCCCTGGAATAAATTATATAGAGCTTCTATAATTTTCGATAATAATATTACGTTTCCGGCGGGCAGACTATACGAGGATAATGCTTTTTGGTGGAAATATACATTTTTTTGTAAAAACATTTTTTTCATAGATGAAAAACTTCATTACTACAACATGAGGCAAAGTTCTTTAAGAGGAGAAGTTATTGCCAAAAAACAAGAATGTGAAAAAGATAGAATTTATATGGTAGAAAATGTTTTCGATTTTCTTCAAGAACATAATTTGCTCAATAAAGAAAATAATGAATTAATAGAAAAATTATTTTTGAAATCTTTTATTGAAGCATACGATGAAACGTCAGAAAGAATGCCTATAGTATTCGCAGCAAAAGAATTAATTAACAAAATACTTTTGCAAAGAACACAAACCTCCAATAAAAATACAAATACGACTTCAATAAACTTAATCAAAGATGAAGATACAAGAAAACTTGCCCAAAGTATTATACAAAAATGTGAATATATAGAAACAACAATAAAACAGTATGATGAAAAGCATAAATTAATTTTGCACACAGGAGATATTTTAACAGAACAAGAAAAACAAAGTGTTGCAAAGGATATCCGAGAAAGAATTGATTTTGTGAGAAACAATGCGGAAAAGGATACTATTTTTGCTTGTGAAGAAATAAAAATTGCGGCAGATAACCTTTCTATACTCATAGAAAAAGAATTGAAAAAATTAAAATTAGACGAAAGTTTTTATTTTTTAAAGGATTATATGAAAAACCTTCCGGAATCACAGTCTTTAGAATTTGACGGACCATTAATATACGACTATATTTTAATTTTTCTGCAAGATTTACTAAAATTGGACAAAGCGGAAGAATTAATAAAATTCAGTCATTTTTTCAAAACTATATATCCAGAATGTATGGAATTTGAGAGGATGTTAGGTGATGCCTATATGTTTCTCAAAAACGATGAAATAAAAGCGATGTACTATTATTTAAAATATGTTGACAAAATAAAAGATAACGCCTCTGTTTACCATGTATTAGCTGATATCTGCAACAATCAGGGAGATGTTTTCCACCAAATATTGTTTAAACAAAAGGAATACCAAGTAATACAAAATGCAAATTAATTTTAATACGAAAGTCAATATTAATTTGTTTCAGGATAAAAAGGTAATACACCTGCCAAATCAGAATATTCTTGAGGATAACCAATTTTATCAAGAGTAGCAAGCACTGTTTTTTCCAAATCGTTTTTTATATCAGGATATCCCTCAAAATCAAGTATACTATCTTTTATAAACGTTAAAAAAGCCTTTTTAAATTTTTCAAACAAATTTTTTTCTTTCAAAAAGAGATAAATATTATAAATAACAGTAAATAAATCTTTTTGATAAGCAGGATTATAAATACTTTGCCCCATAATTGAAGAACCATGTCGCCTATATGAATATAAAATTTTATTAATTACATAAACATCAGGCTTTTGCGTGTAATATCGGTAATAAAATTCAACATCTTCAAAAAGAAGCCCGTCCGACCATTTTACCGACTCGTCAATAGATGATTTTTTATAGAATTTATACCAAGAATAAGCCGGAAAATTAAATATATTAGAAGGTGATATTTCTAAAATCCCCTCCGGCAAATCCCTCAAAAAAGGAAAAGTATCCATTTTAGTATATTTTTTCTCGTTTTCCCAATATATAAAAGGTTTTACCCAAACAGAGGAAACATTCTTACTTTCTAACATTTGAAAAGCTTCTTTCAAAAAGTCTTTAGCAACAATATCATCAGCATCAACACAAGAAATATATTTTCCCACTGCCTGTTTTAAGGCAATATTTCTGGACGTTCCGGGGCCTAAATGAATTTCATTTTTAATAATTTTTATTCGTGAATCGACTTTAGCAAACATTTTGAGAATATCCAAAGATCTGTCAGAAGAACAATCTTCAACACAAATAAGTTCAAAATCTTTAAAACTTTGGGACAAAACACTTTTCAACATTGACGGTAAATACTTCATAGCATTGAAAACAGGCACTATAACAGAAAAAACAGCCATTCAAAAAACCTTCTTTATCTTTCTGAAACAATTATAAAATATAATTAAAAAGCTTGCAAATTTGATTTTTCAGTTAGTAAATCACAAACAAATATATTAAGAATGTAACAAAAAACAGGCATGACTGATTTTGAACTTTACAAAAATTTTTAATATATATGTAAGAGTTATTTGTAAGGACGATAATGAAAACATTAGGATTTGGATTAAAGAGTTTGTTAAAAGACCCGAAATGGGCATTAAAACACAACATTGACCCAAACAACCAAACAGCAGGTTCAGTAGTAGGCAATCCAAAACCGACAAAAGAAGAAGAAAGCATTTTTAATAGGGCAAAAGCAGGAGATATGGATAATTCAAACAACATATTTTCGCAAGCAAGCAGAATAAATCCTTTCAAACAGGAACGCAACCAAAATTTAGAAGAAAAAATCGGCGGCTTAGATAATAACAAGAACGTTGATGTTTTTTCTTTAATGAATAAGTTTGATGAAAATCATAAAGTTTTAGCAGGTTCAAATGCAATTCAAGCATCACCGGAAATGGAACAAATGAACAATATGAGCAGCGAAGAAGAACTCAAGAAAAAATTGGGCAAAAAACTTAACATTATGATGTAATTTTCACAAAATTTTATTTATAAATTCAAGGCAAAATATTTTTTGAAAGAAAGGTTTTTATTGTTTCAAATTTGACCTTAAGAGAGTTTTTTGATAACTTACATGGTATAAAATTGAAAAACTCAAGGAAGATATGAAAAGCAAAGATATAATAACGATAGGTGAGGGTTTAGTTGAATTATCGACAACGCAGAGTTTAACATACGCAGATACGTTAAACAAATACTTTGGCGGGGACACACTCACAACAGCAATAGCCGGAGCCAGACTCGGAGCGGAAGTCGGATATATTTCCAAAATAGGGAATGATGCATTTCGTGACTTTTTATTTGATGGCTGGGCATCAGAGGGTATAGATATTTCTCAATGCAAAATTATTGACGGACACAATGGTGTTTATTTTGTAGCAGTTCAAGATACAGGGAAAAAACAATTTGCATATTATCGAAAAAAAACCGCAGCAACGATGCTTTCAGCGAAAGATATTGATGAAGAATATGTAAAATCCGCAAAAATAGTATACGCAACAGGCATAACACAATCTTTATCTTTATCGGCAAAAGAAGCCGTTATCAAACTGTTTAAAACCGCAAAAGAAAATAATATTTTAGTTGCCTACGATCCTAATTTTGACCCGTTACTTTCATCGAAAGATGAAGCAAGAGATGCTTTTTTTGAAGTAGAAGAATTCATTGATATTTTATTTTTAAATGTAAAATCAGATTCTGTAGAGTTATGGGATATGGATTCTTGTGACAAACTAATAGAAGCCATTTTGGACAGGGGAATAAAAACGGTAGTATTAAAATCAAAAGAAAAAGGCGGATATGTTGTTGCAAATGCAGCAGAATCAGTGTTTATTCCATTTTATTCGAATGTCAAAATTGATTCCACAGGAGCAGGCGACACATTTAACGGAGCATTTTTACAACAGGTTGCAAGTGGAAAATCACCGTTTGAAGCGGCAAAAATTGCGGCAATTGTATCCGGCTTGCAAGTTCGTGGAATCGGAGCTATAAAATCAATTCCGTCATCGAAAGAAGTTGAAGATGCAATACGAGAAAATGCATAAAAATTCTCCAAAGGTATTAATTTCAGGTTATTACGGTTTTAACAACTTTGGTGACGAAGCTGTTTTAAGCGTTTTGATTAATAATCTCAAAGAGTCCGGCATTGGGGATATTACTGTTTTTTCAAAAAATCCGGAATTTACGGAAAAAAGTTACAATGTAAAATCTGTAAATTCTTTTAAACTGCCTGAAATTATTTTTTCTATGATAAGAACTGATTTTTTAATTTCAGGAGGCGGAAGTTTACTTCAAGATGCAACAAGTGCAAAGAGTTTAATATATTATTTGTTCATAATCCTGTTAGCATTGATTTTCAAGAAAAAGGTCATAATTTTTGCTCAAGGAATAGGTCCTATAAATAATAAGATTTTGCGGATTTTAACAGCTTTTGCATTAAAAATGTGTAAATATGTAACCGTAAGAGATGAAAAAAGCTTAAAACAAATGGAAAAATGGGGAATCAAAGCAGATATTGTAAGTGACCCTGTTTGGAGTTTAAAACTAAAAAGAAGATATTCACACCACGCAGTCGGAATTCAACTCCGCAAGTGGGAAGGTTTAACTGACGAGCTTTTACAAGAATGGGCAAAATACGTTTATGAAACTTACAATGATAAAATTATTTTCGTTTATGCACTTCAAAAATCCTTAGACTTAGATATTTGCTTACGTTTTGAAGAAATTTTAAGAACCTTTAAAAAAGATATGCACATTCACGTTGTAACAAACAGAGCAACATTTGAGATAGTAACTGCATTTTCACATCTTGATGAAATGATTGCTATGCGTTATCATGCTTGTCTTTTGGGATTAAAGTACGGAATTAAAGTTTTACCGATTGTTTATGATCCAAAAGTTGAAAAACTTGCTGACGAGTTTGAAATCAAAGAAAGATTAAGCATTACCAGAGAAACGGATGCAAAAAATAAAATTCATAATTTAAGATACGGTGATTATCATGCAAATTTTGATAAAGTAAAAGAAAAATTATTTAATTTTGAAAAATTCAAAAAAGTTTTACTTAACGAATAAAGACATTTAACAGAGTTTGCTTGCTATTGATTTTCAATACCTTAAATTTATTGTAAAATAATAGTACAAATATTTATGAGGTTGAAATTTTGGAACTTTTCAGACAGCGTATAGAAGATTTAAAAGCGGAAATAAACAGACATAATAAAGCTTATTATGAAGAAGATAATCCTACGATTTCCGATTTCGATTATGATGAATTATTCAGAGAGCTTAAAAAACTTGAAGAACTTTATCCGGAATATGCAACAGCAGATAGCCCTACGCAAAAAGTAGGTTCAAAAACTTCTGATAAATTTAAAGAAATTACCCATAAATAT
>JBJEGN010000119.1:0-25905 GCA_051875105.1 Candidatus Gastranaerophilaceae bacterium | reverse complement strand
GTAACTTAATTTTAAGAAAGAGATTTGCAAATTTCATCCGCAAGTTCAGCTAACTCTACATCTTGAGCAGGTTTAAAAGCAGATGTAATTTTAATTGTTTTATCAAGAATTTTAGTATTTTTAATTGTTTCTATATGACCTTTCAAAACAGCTTCTGAAACAGGAGCCCAAGAACCGTTGTAAATTATTGCAAACGTTCTGTTTTGAAGGTTATGAGCTTTCAAATCAAGTAAAACAGTTTCCATAGGAGTAAAAATTCCGGCATTATAAGAAGCCGTAGCTATAACAATATGACTAAATTTAAAGGCTTCTGAAACAATATAAGACGGATGAGTTTTGGAAACATCATAAATTTTCATGTTACAAATACCTTTATCAGCCAATTTGTTAGCCAAAATCTCAGCAACATTTTCGGTATGACCGTAAATTGAACCTGATAAAATCAAAACCGAATTTAATTCAGGAGTATAGCTGCTCCATTTTTGATATTTTTCAACAAACCAAGAAATATTTTTTCTCCAAACAGGACCATGTAAAGGACAAATCATTGCTATTTCAAGATTTGCAGCTTTTTTAAGCAAAGCCTGAACCTGCATACCGTATTTGCCGACAATATTTGTGTAATAGCGGCGAGCTTCATCAAGCCATTCCGTTTCAAAATTTACTTCATCAGCAAAAATATTACCGCTCAAAGCACC
This sequence comes from Candidatus Gastranaerophilaceae bacterium, assembly GCA_051875105.1. GTDB lineage: Bacteria > Cyanobacteriota > Vampirovibrionia > Gastranaerophilales > Gastranaerophilaceae > RUG841. The sequence continues at coordinate 25,207 of JBJEGN010000119.1, read as the reverse complement.
AAAAGTTCCAAAAGCATCAGCCGAGAACAAAATTTTATCGGTTGTATCGTAAGTCACCATTGCTTCGGGCCAATGAACCATAGGAGCCATAACAAACGTCAAATTATGTTTACCCGTATTCAAAACGTCGCCTTCTTGAATTATTTGGGCTTTGGAATCAATGTCGAAATCAAAAAATTGTTTAATCATTGATAAAGTTTTTTTGTTGCAAACAATTTTGGCTTCGGAATATTTAGCAGCAACATCTTGCAAAGTTGCAGCATGGTCAGGCTCTAAATGGTTTACGATAATGTAATCAAGCTTTTTACCGTCAAGAGCATATTCCAAATTTTCAAAAAACTGAATTGAAGCCTCTTTATCAACCGTATCAAGCAAAACTGTTTTTTCATCTTTTAAAAGATAAGAATTATAAGAAACACCTTTTTCAATAGGATAAACATTTTCAAACAAAGCGAGTCGTCTGTCATTCACACCTAAAAAAACAAGGTCATCAGTAATATTTTTTACACAATACATAAAAATACCTCTTTTTCATACAACTGTCATAACATAATTTTCGCATAAAAAAGAGGTAATAAAAAAATCAAAGCAAGCTATTTTACAAAATTTATAATTTTAGCACCTATAGATTTTAAGAATTTTCTAAATTTTGCAAGGTTTTTTGGATACGAAACCATTTCGTACGGTTTTGGCTGAATTATTCTCTTAAACTTGATGGCAGGAGGACCAAAAAGCATACAATAAACAGGTTTATACCCTTGCGGAATTTTCAAATCAGCAGAAAGTTCAGGCAAAATATTCAAACAAGATTGAGCCAATCCGCACCAAACCGTTCCAACCCCTAAAGATTGAGCATAGAGTTCAAAATAGCTCAATGCAATTACAGGGTCAATATCGACACAAGGTGCATCGACAGGCGAACAGGCAACTATCATATGCGGAGCATTTCTAAAAATTACATCTTGTCTGTTTTCACTAATTATGACACTTTCAAGCCGAGATAAAAATCTTTCGGCATCTTTTGGAAAAGGTTTATTCTCACACAAATTTTTTAATTTTGCATAAACTTTTTCTTTAAACTCAGCCATAGCATCAATATCATCAATGAATGCAAAAAGTAATCTATGGTCATTGCAGCCCGTCGGAACCCAATTTAACATATTTTTAAGTTTTGCCAAAGTTTCTTTATCAAGATTAGCCTGTTTGTAATGTCTTACACTTCTCCTCGATTGAATTTGGTTTAAAATAACATCGGGAGATTTTTCTTTTTGCGGAATTAAAGACTCATCAGGATTTTTACCCAAAATTGAAATAGCGCCCGTCGGGCAGACTGCAAGACAATGCTGGCATTTCATACAACGAGTTTCCCCATTTTCCGCAACCCTCGGATTTTTATTTTCATCAAATTCCAAAACCGAACACGAACAATCTTTAATGCACAAACCGCATCTTATACATTTGCTTTTGTCAACTTTAAAATTCAAATTTTTCATAAAAATACCTCATAAAACTCCTTTTCTATTTTAATACATTTCTGCGGTAAATTAAACCGATATTTACTAATTATGAAGTATGAAAATAAAAAATTATACTGATAAAATAAATTTTATGGGAAACTTTAATTTTTTAGAAAAAACAAATAATGACATATATGAACTTTGCGAAACGGCAGAAAAACTCTTTCGTGACGAATATTTTGACCAATGTATAACACAAACGAGAAAAGCCGCAGAAGCAATGACAAAAAATATTCTGCAATCGAAAGCCGAAAGCGACGATACATTTGACGATATGATTTATAAATTAAAAGTCATCTCAAAAGATACAATGAGAGAACAAGAATTTATAAGCGACATGTATTTTTTGAAAAAATGCGGAAACAAAGCAACCCATGCAAATAAATCGGAAAATGACGGCAAAACAGTATTGGAATGTCTTGAACATCTTTTTGAAGCAGCAATTAATTTTGCATACTGTCAGAAAAAAGATGATACTTTAAACAGACTGATTTTCGACGAACAACTTCTTATGACGGGCGAAAAAAATACATCATTGGAAGAAGAATACAAAAAACGTCTGCAAGAAGAAAAACAACGAGAAAAAGAAGCCGAAAAACGGAAAAAAGAAGAACGAAAAAAAGAACTCGAAAACAAACGCAAAAATGAGAATTCTCAAAAAGAAGATGATAAAGACGACGACTTTGATAATTTTCGAGAATACGACATCGATAAAAAAGAAATGTCATTATTCAAAAAAATTACAATTGTGTTTTCTGTAATCGCAGCATTAATGCTGTTTATAATGCTTACGTTGAGTGAAAATTCAAAATCAACCGAAAATATTTTACAAGAAAAAATTCCTGATAAAGTTCAAAATCTACCCGTTGAAAAATCAAAAAATCAACAAGTAAAAAATTCTAAAGACGATAAAAATTCATTAAAATATTCAAAAATTTTAGACAAAATTAACGTGAAACAAAACAGTAAAAAAGAAAAAGTTTTGTCTGAACCCAAAGAAGAAATTGTATTAAAAAACAAGACAAAAAAATCCTTAAAAACAACAAAAAACAAAAAAGAAACAAACACACCACAAAATCCAAACGAAAAAGATTTTTCATTGAGCGGAAACTTTTCACTTTAATTTGAATATTTGTTTATAAAATTGATGAAAAACTTTGCTAAAACAAAGAAATTATAATATATTAAGAATAAAAGAAATATCCGAGAAAATGGGAGATAAAAATGAGCAGAATAATTGTTACAGGCGGAGCAGGTTTTATAGGGAGTAACTTATGCGAAAGACTTGTAAATGAAGGAAATGACGTAATATGTCTTGATAATTTTTTCACAGGCTCAAAAGACAATATCAGACATCTAATAGGAAATAATCATTTTGAACTTGTCAGACACGATGTAACAAAAGAATTTTATGCTGAAGCAGACCAAATATACAATCTCGCTTGCCCTGCAAGCCCTCCGAGCTATCAATACAACCCCATTAAAACAATAAAAACTTCAATAATGGGAACGATTAATATGTTAGGACTTGCAAAGCGTTGCAAAGCAAGAATTTTGCAAGCATCAACAAGTGAAGTTTACGGAGATCCGAAAGTTCACCCTCAAACAGAAGATTACTGGGGAAATGTTAATCCAATCGGCATAAGAAGCTGCTATGACGAGGGAAAACGCTGTGCCGAAACGCTTATGATGGATTATCACAGACAAAATAACGTAGATATCAGAATTGTCAGAATTTTCAATACCTACGGACCGAAAATGGATAAAAACGATGGTCGTGTTGTATCGAATTTTATTGTTCAGGCACTTCAAAACCATGACATAACCATTTACGGCGACGGAAGCCAAACTCGTTCATTCTGCTTTGTTTCAGATTTAGTTGAAGCATTAATCAGAATGCAAAATAATGAAGAAGGCTTTATAGGACCGGTAAATTTAGGTAATCCGTCAGAGCGTACAATTCTTGAATTTGCGGAAAGAATTATAAAATTAACGGGTTCAAAATCAAAAATCATATACAAACCGTTACCGTCAGATGACCCGACAAGAAGACGCCCCGATATAAGCCTTGCAAAAGAAAAGTTACATTGGGAACCGAAAGTCGATATTGACGAGGGCTTAACAAAAACTATCGAATATTTTGAAAAAGTTTTAAGCTCTGAAAAATAGACATTTAAAAATGTTTAATGTTTAATAGTAAATAAAAAGAGATAATACAAAGGACAATAAAAATGTTAGCAAGACGTGCAGCAAGAGAATTAACACTTATTTTATTCTCGCAAATGGAAGACAATATAAAACAATATAAAAATACTGATTTTAACCAAATGTTAGTAAATTCAGTCAGGATGTTAACTAACAATGCGTACGAAGAATTAAAAATTCAATCATCATCAGTTGTTGATATGATTCAATACATTGACGAATACGAGGCAAACCATCCGACAAACCTTGCACGCCCGATAGAGAGCAACGATATACCTGTTCCTATTCCGCTAACATCAGATATGACCGGTAGATTAACGAGTATTGCAGATGTTTGTGAAAAAGCTTTTGCGGCACTTGAAATAGCTGAAATGGCTGTACTTGAAGAAAATTCAGACACAAAAAAATACATCAACAAAATCGTAAAAGCATTTGTTGATAATTATAAAGAAATTGATGAAACAATCAAAACTTTATCGGTAGGCTGGGATTTCAACAGACTTGTCAAGACAGATAAAAATCTTTTGAGAATTGCAGTTACAGAAATGTTATATGTCAAAGAAACACCTGTAAAGGTTGTTATTGATGAAGCAGTTGAACTTGCAAAAAGATATTCAACAGAAGACAGTGCATCATTTATCAATGCAATTTTGGCAAAAGTAGTAAAAGAAAATGAGCTTGATTAGTAATGTTTGAATTTTTCAAAAGAAAAGATAAAGAGCAGCAGCCTCAAGAAGAAAATCAACAACCTCAAGAACCCGTTCAAAACGAAGAAACTCCTAAAGTTGAAGAAACGGAAAAAGAGGGATTTTCGTTTTCTTTTGACAAACTTAAAGCAACCGTTACAAACACTGCAAAGACACTCGTTCAAGCTGTTACAAATACTGTTCGGGACAAAGAAGACTTTGATGAATTTGCACTTGATGACACAGAAGAACAGCTTATAAAAGCTGATATAGGAGTTAACACTGCAGCTGAAATAACAGATAAATTAAGAGAAAAGAATTCAAAAATCAAACCATCTGAAATAAGAGAATTTTTGAAAAATGAATTTGACAATATTTTAGAAAATGCAGGCAGTGAAAAACTCAAAGTTAATGACGGTTTGAATATTTATTTAATAACAGGTGTAAACGGAGCCGGCAAAACAACTTTGATTGCCAAACTTGCATACCAATTTAAACAAGAGGGCAAAAAGGTTCTTGTAGCAGCAGGCGACACATTCAGAGCAGCAGCAGAAGAACAATTAAATATTTGGTCAAACAGAGCAGGTGCGGATATTGTCAGAAAAGACGGTATTGATGCAGCGGCAGTTGTTTTTGATGCCATCAAGAAAGCCAAAGACGAAAATTACGATGTGCTTTTGATTGATACAGCAGGAAGATTACAAAATAAACACAATTTAATGGAAGAATTGGGCAAAATAAAAGTTGTCATAAACAAATTAGCTCCCGAAAACTTTACGGAAAGCCTTTTGGTTATTGATGCAAACACCGGACAAAATGGCTTGCAGCAAGCGAAAGTTTTCAAAGAAGCTGCGGATTTAACAGGTATTGCATTAACGAAACTTGACGGAAGTGCAAAGGGCGGAATTATTATCGCAATCGCAAAAGAACTTTCTTTGCCGGTTAAATTGATTGGTGTTGGTGAAAAAATTACAGATTTAAAATATTTCAACGCAAAAGATTTTATAAGAGCATTATTTGAACAATAAAAATCCAAAACAGAAAAGGGATAAAAATGGAGTATGAAACCCGAAAGGCAATAGGCAGAAACATAGCTAAATTCAGAAAGCGTAAAGGGCTTTCGCAAAAAGAATTGGCTGAACAAATCGGAATAGGCTTTCCGAATGTAAGTTATATTGAAAACGGAAAATATGCTCCGAGATTGAACACCCTTATTAAACTTTCACAGGTTTTAGATGTTCAAATGTATGAATTTTTTATTTTGGAACGTCACATTGCAAAAGAAAATATTAAAGAAACACTTTTCAAGGCACTTGAAGAAGATGAAACCTTATTGAGATTGGTTTACAGAATTTATTTAGCGGTAAAATCCGATTATTCGCCCGAAAAATATAATGATGAAACTCCTTTAAAGCCTGAACATATCAAAAAAAAGAAATCAAAAAAGACCCCGACTGATTAAATCGGGGCTTTTTATTTCTAATTAGAGTTTAAATAAAAATTCTATAGATTAAACAATATTAATCGTTTTTAGGAAGTTCGACATTACCGACTTGGTTTCTACCGTTTTCCTTTGCCGCATAAAGCCCTTTATCAGCAAATTCAATCATTTCTTGAACAGTCATACCACAGAACGGAAAGGTTGATACACCTAAACTAATTGTTACTTGTTTTTCTGTATTAGCAGCAATCTTAAATGGCTTAGATGCAATAATTTTACAAATTTTATCAGCAGTAATTTTAGCTTCATCAAAACCTGTATTTTTAAGAATTATAGCCATTTCTTCACCGCCATAACGACAAACGATATCAGCACTTCTGACATTTTTCTTCAAAGTGTGAGCAACACCTCTCAAAACAGCATCACCGGCTTGGTGTCCGTATGTATCATTAAACTTTTTGAAGAAATCAATATCAATCATTATTAAAGAAAAATTCTTATTGTATCGTCTGCAGTCGTCCATGCAAATTTTCATCTGTTCTTGGAAAAATCTATGATTATATAAATCTGTTAATCCGTCAGTTGTTGCAAGTTTATAAGTTAATTCAAAATCTCTTGATTTAAGAATATATTTGATAACATAAACGCACAAAACAGCAACTACAGAAAGCAATATCGGTAGAACAAGCCAAACCCAAAGATTAAACCATTCCATCAATAACGTTGACAGTATCACGTAACCCAAAATGATAAATCCTGAAATTGCAGCCGATATAGCAGTTGAAGTACAGTAGAATGTTACAAAAGCTATAATTGCTGCTATTACAACAGAAATAATGATATTTTTAAATGGTGCAACCTGTTTTATCAAAGAATTATCTACCAAGTTATTAAACAAAGTGGCATGAACTTCAACACCGGGCATGTATTTTGAAGTTGGAACACTTTTTATATCAGAAAGTGAAAAAACACTTGTCCCGACAAAAACAACTTTTCCTTTAAAAGTATCATTTGGCAAAACATCACCGCCATTTACAGCAGAAACCACCTTCCAAAGAGGAATATACTTAAATTTTGTATTATCTACAAGACCCGTATCACCGTACCAATTAAGCATAACTCTCGCATCGGAAGAAATATTCCATTTGCCAATATTTTCAACAATGAGCATATTATTTTTTACAACTGTATTACCAATTGTTTTTGCATTTTTATCAGCAAGGTATTTTAATGCCATCTTGTAAGTCATATATGGATAATAATCATTGTTAGTTGCATTTAATTTACCATCATTATCTATATAGTAGTTTGGATAAGCGACAAACAAAGGTACAGAACGAGTAATACCATCATCATCTTTAGCCGTATTAATATGACCGATATTTGAAGTTTTTTCAATTATTTGAGGTAAAATAGAGCGACAATTTTTATAAACAAGAGGGCTAAAATTTGAAGATTTAACATCAATAATATTTGTCATTTTTTTAGGCAAAATAACAGGCTGTCTAACTGAAAAATCTCTATCATCAAAATTTATAGCCGTAAAAGCATTGTCATACTTGCCAAATGCAGCAGCAAGCTTATCATCACTGTCTTTATTGTTTCTTAAAGAATGAACAAATAACAAATCAAAACCTACAACACTTGGATTTTGGGATTCAACATAATCTAAAATCTGAGCATATACATGTCTTGGAATTGGCCATTCACCGTACTTATTGATAAGATATTCGTAACTTTCGTCATCAACTGTCAAAATCACAATATCATCTGAAACTTTCTTCTTATCTGCAATTATAGATTGCCTTAAATCAAAGGATTTTAACTCCATTGTATTGAAAAAATTATCGGATTTACCGTTTGAGATAAATACCGATAATACAAATAAAGCTATTGCTATAAGAAAAGTATAAATTATTACAATTTTACTGTTAATAAAAAAATTTTTTATTAGATTTTTAATCACGCAATCCTGCCTATTCTATACGAATAACCAGGCAACCTCATTATACTCAGATGAATTTGAACTTTCATACTTAAATCCTGATTGTAAAATAAAATTTTCTGAATTATTCGGATTTACTAAATACTGTAAAAGACATTCTTCATTTAAATTCACTTGATTTCCCCTATATCTCGTAACAAAACTTATTATTACAAAATATTAAGAAAAATTTATCAAACGAAATAATTATTTTTTTCACAAAAAATAGAACATAGGGTCTAATTAAGTGAGTTTAAAATCACCATATTTTTTAATATGTTCAATCAAACCGCCATCTTGTTGAAGTTTTATCATAACTTCAGGAAGTGGTTTAAATTTAATTTCTGTATTTTTTGTCAAATTTTTAATAACACCTTCTCGAACGTCGACCTCGAGTTCATCACCTGCATCAATTCCGTCAGTATTACATTCCAGCAAGAGCAAGCCAATGTTAATTGCATTCCTATAAAAAATTCTCGCAAAAGACTTTGCAATAACAGCACTAACTCCTGATAATTTGATAATTTGAGGAGCATGTTCTCTCGATGAACCTAAGCCAAAATTAGAACCTGCTACAACAAAATCACCCTTTTGAACTTTTGAAGCAAACTCAGGATCTGCATCTTCAAGAACATGTTTTGCAAATTCAGGAAGATTAGAACGTAAATGAAACAATCTTCCCGGAGCGATATGGTCCGTAGATATATTATCCGGAAATTTCCATGATTTACCTTTTAACATAATTATTCTCCTTTACAATATTTCTGTAGGATCTGCAATATGACCGTATATAGCAGAATATGCCGCAACTGCAGGCGAAGCAAGATAAATTTTACCTTCCGGGTTGCCCATTCTGCCTTTGAAATTTCTGTTTTGCGTTGATAAACAAACTTCTCCATCACCTAAAATTCCTGCGTGAACTCCAACGCAAGGACCACATCCCGGAGGAATTATTGATGCTCCCACGTATGTCAAAATTTCAATTATGCCTTCTCTTAAAGCTTGCATCATAACATCTTTCGAAGCAGGAGCTACTATCAATCTTACATCAGGATGAACCTTCTGACGTTTCAAAATTTTTGCAGCCAACCTTAAGTCCTCTATTCTTCCGTTAGTACAACTTCCTATGAAAACTTGGTCGATTTTAACGTCACTCAATTCACTTACCGGTTTAACATTATCTACGGTATGCGGACAAGCTACCATTGGAACAACATCTTCTGCATTAATCTCTATAACCTTTTCGTATTCAGCATCTTCATCAAACTTAATTTCTTTATATACAAACTCACGTTTTCTTTCTTTTAAAAATTCATAAGTTTTTTCATCAGTAGCAAATAATCCGGCCTTTGCACCGGCTTCTACAGCCATATTAGCAAGTGTAAATCTATCAGACATTGTCATATTGTCAATTGTAGAGCCACAAAATTCCAAAGCTTTGTAAGTAGCACCATCAGCACCAATTTTGCCAATCAAATGTAAAATCAAATCTTTTGCATAAACACCGTTATTACAAAATCCGTTTACAACAATTTTGTATGAAGCCGGAACCTTGAGCCAAGTTTTACCGAGAGCAGAAGCAACTGCAACATCAGTACTTCCCATGCCCGTAGCGAAAGCACCTAAAGCACCGGAGGTACAAGTATGAGAATCTGCACCGCAGAGAATTTCTCCGGGGTTAACATATTGTTCAACGAGTCTTTGGTGGCAAACACCCGTACCGCCTTCCGAGAGCACAGCACCTGTATCTTTTGCAAACTGACGCATAACCATGTGAGAATTAGACAATTCTTTTCTCGGTGACGGAGTTGCGTGGTCGATAAACAAAATCATTCTTTCAGGATGTTTAGGTTTATCAATACCCAACTTTTTAAATTCACTAATAGTTAAAGGCCCTGTTCCGTCCTGAACAGCGGTCACATCAACTCTTGCAATACACAAATCACCTGCTTTCACAGGATTATCAGTATGAGCCGATATAATTTTTTCTGCTAATGTTTGTCCCATAAAAAATCTCCTACACGACTAAAATCGGATCTGCCGCTGTTTTTAAGCGTTTCAAAAGTTCTCCTTTTGGCTCGTAATATGGCATAACAGTCATAACTTTCGCAGCTACATCCGGATAATAATAAATAAATTTTAATTCACTATCTGTTAAAGGTAATTGAGTATGAACGTTTGCATATCTCGCAAGTTCAAGAATTGTTCTGGCTTCATCCTCGTCTTTAAATTCAAGTTCAAGACTATGATAAACATTTCTAAAACCTTTAATACCACCATATTCACCGACAGTAATTTTTCTGCCTGTTTCAATAATTTCAGGTTCACCTCTGCCAAGTTCTTCAAAATCGTAAAGTTCATAATTACGTCTGTCTTTCAAAGCTCCATCAGCATGAATACCGGATTCGTGCGCAAACGCATTATCTCCGACAGCCGGTTGATTTATCGGTATTGGTACACCAAATGCGAAAGAAGTATACTTAGCAAGCTTCCAACATTTAGACAAATCAATATTTTCATCAAGTTTATATTTTTTAGCAAAACCGCTTGATTTTTTAATTGCTAAAATACAGGATACTAAATCAGCATTACCGGCTCTTTCTCCCATACCGTTTATTGCAGTATTTATGTAAGTATCAACACCAGCATCAATAGCACCTTTCGCACCCATTACAGAACAAGCTACCCCCATTCCCAAATCATTATGGAAATGCGTTTCTATAGGAATTTGAAGTTCTTTTCCAAGTGTATTTATGCGGTCATAAGCACTTTTAGGGTCATCATACCCTAATGTATCACAATATCTTAAACGATGAGCACCTGCTTTTTTTACGGCTTTTCCAAATTTCAAAAGGAAATCCATGTCAGTTCTTGAAGCATCTTCCGCATTAACACCAATCGTAACAGCACCGCAAGATACAGCTGCTTCAATTGCCTCACATGTCATCTTAATAATATCGTCAGGTGTTTTCTTTCCGCCATATTTACCGTTAATCATTTGAGTTGAAGTTGATTGTGATAAATTTACGTGTTTTAATCTCGGAACATTTTGGAAAGACAACATAACGTCAGAAGCCAAAGCTCTAATCCAACCGGAGAGAATAGTTTTATCAATAACCCCTCTATCAACCAATTCAAGATTGCCATTGAGGTAATTCAGTTCATGTCTTGTTGTCGGAAATCCAAATTCCGAACGAGTAATACCCATGTTATTTAACATTAAATTTATTATAGTTTTTTGGAGTTTCGCAAGACCGAGTCTTGAGGTTTGAACCCCATCTCTGTTTGTCACATCTGTAATATATATTGTAGGCATAATTTAATCTCTATTCATAATACAGATATCATTATACTACAATTCGTTCAAAAAAGTAAAAAAATTAAATAGCCCGCCCGGATAGGAACTTTTGGTAATGATAAATACTCCGTTTAACATTCATAATTCAAAAGTAAAGAAAATATGTTCATCGGACAAAAAGAGTCCAAATAAGGAGGTAGAATATGAACAAATTAGCAATAGCACTCGTTATTTCCGCAGTAGCAATAAACGGAGCGTTTGCCGAAGAAATAAATTTTGACCCAGTAACTACAAGTGGAAACAGCGAATACATGTTGATTGCAGCATGCCCGGCATCAGATTGTCCACAAGTTGTAACACCCAAAACATCGAAATGTCCGAAATGTCATCAGAAAAAGCACAAATGCAAATGTAATCAAATAGAAGAAAACACTTGCGGAGTACCGGAGCCGACATGCAAAACAGAAGAGCCTGCACCTTGTGATGTAGAGCCGGCACCTTGCAAGACAGAAGCAGCACCTTGTGCAATAGAAGAACCATGCAAGGAAAAGGTTTCAACTTGTGCAGCTTGTCCAATGCCGACTGACGAAAAACCTTATATGCAGCAATCTTACGCATATCCGGCAGCAGTTTACGGAAGTAATCAAATTATCGGAGAAAGAAACAACGGCATTTACATTGGTGAAGCGGTTGACGGAGAAAGGGAAGGCATTCCTGTAGCAAGAGAAAAAAATGACTCTATGACAGGAGCTGCTTGTCCTTGTATAGAAGATACAACACCCAATGTTTCAGTCGAAATAAATGACGAAAATAATTGCGAAATGATTAGTATTCAAACGGAAGACAGCATAGAAGCTACAAAAAAATCACTTCAACCATACAACATTTCAACAGTAACAGGAGCCGCAGCACCGCTTGTAAGTGCATTTGATGATGTACCTGCAGGATTTTGGGCTGGCTGTGATATCAATAAGTTAACGGAAAACAACGTAATTGCAGGTTATCCTGATAGAACATTCAAGCCTAATTTACCTGTATCAAGGGCTGAAATGGCAACATTGACAATTAAAGGATTTAATTTATTAAATTCCGATACACCACCTTGCCACAAAACATTCAAAGACGTTCCTAACAACTTCTGGGCAAGTAAAATGATTAATAAAGCAGTTGCAAACGGCTTAATGGAAGGTTATAACGACACAATGTTCAAACCTAACAAACCTGTAACTCGTGCAGAAGCATTTACAATTTTATCTAAAGGTATAAATTGTCCTATGGATACTTGCCAAGCTAACGAAATTTTAAACAAATACTGCGATGCAGATTCTGTACCGGATTGGGCAAAAATTCCGGTTGCAAAAGCTATTCAAGCTGGCGCTTTAAATGACAGTCCAAAACCTGATATGATTAACCCAAACAAAGATGCAAGTCGTGCTGAAATAGCTTCAATGCTTGAAAACATAAGAGTTTCTCTCGGATATTCAAATGTTGATAAAGTTTCAACAGAAGATTGCGGTTGTACAGGTGCTGCAGCATACATAGAACATGAAGAAACAGTACAACTTCCTACAGTAGAACTTAAATTTAATGACGAAATCAACTCTAAAACATCAAACATAGGTGACAGATTTGCGGCTGTAACAACAGAAGATGTTTCAATTAACGGACAAAACTTCCCTTGCGGTTCAACTGTTCGAGGAAAAATCTTAGAAGTTAACAGACCATCTAAAAACTGTCAAGGTTCATTGAAATTATCCTTCGAAACAATCGAAAATGACGGCTGCAAAGCAGATTTGCCTCAACAAGTTTTAGCAGCACAAGTTGAAAAAACAAAAAATCCTAACCCTATTGCAAGACTTGTAACAGCACCATTTGCTTGGACCGGTTCAATTCTCGGAACAGTCGGCAGAACAGTCGGTGGTGCAGTTGTAAGTGCAGGTAACGCAGTTGAAAATGTAGTTGGTGGAGTTGGTATCGGTACCGGCGAAATCTTCCAAGGTCAATTTAAAGCAGCAGGCAGAAGCTACGGCGATTCTATCAAAAACCTTGTTAAAGCTCCTATCGATACAACAAGAACAGCTCTTTCAGGAACAATGGGGTTATTCCAAACAACAGGTGACGAAATTGCATACCTCGTTGATCCGAGCGGAGCTAAAATTTCAGCTATCAATCCTCGTGAAAAAGTTACAGTTGCTTTTGGATGTAATCCGCAGCAATAACAATTAAGATAATCAAGAGAGAGATTGAGGTAATCGGTCAGCATTTGTCTGACCGATTATTTTTTATGAATTTAATTTTCTAAATAATTTCAAACATAGAAAAACTTTATTGATTTTTCAAAAAAATACATTAAATGTATGATATAAAATTTCAGATTTTTTTTTAGACTGTAATGGTGGTAAGAGAAAGAGGTCTAAAAGTGAGAGTTTTAAAAAACAGCGTTGATAAATTAATGCACATGCCCGCAGAACCCGAATCGCCTTATCCGCACGTTATTTCATGGGCATTTTCACTTGTTATTATGTTTACGTTAATTTATGTTTGTGAAGTTATAGGTTTATAATTAAAATTATTTATGCAAAAACTGATTTTCGTGCTGTGAAACTTCCCAGTTATAGGCAGTTTGTACACTTTGAGCTAAAGTTTTTTCAGGACTCCAGCCCAAAACATTTTTAGCTTTAGTATTATCGGCAACCAAAACAGCAGGATCTCCAAATCTTCTCGGTTCAACTGTTACGGCAATATCTTTGCCCGTAACCTTTTTGCAAATATCAAAAACTTCTTTTACGGAATTTCCCTCTTTTGTTCCGATATTGAAACAATCCGTTTTACCGCCGTTTTCAAGATATTTAAGTGCAAGAATGTGGGCTTTTGCCAAATCTTCCACATTTACATAATCTCTTATGCAAGTACCGTCTTTTGTCGGATAATCATCTCCGAACATTTTAAATTCTTTTCCGCCTGAAAAAGTTGATTTCAAAATATTAGGTATCAAATGTGTTTCAGGATCGTGCAATTCACCTGTTCTACCCATACTGTCTGCACCTGCTGCATTGAAATACCGCAATCTGACAGACTTTAAACCAAATGCCGAATCATAATCATCTAAAACTTTTTCAATCATCAATTTGGTATTTCCGTAAGGGCTTATCGGTTCTTGCAAATGAGATTCATCAATAGAATTCGATTTAGGATTACCATATACAGCAGCCGTAGACGAAAACACTATTCGTGTTATAGAAAAATCAAGCATTAAACTCAACAAATTCAAAGTGCCGAAAATGTTGTTAATATAGTATTTTCTGGGGTTAATTACACTTTCTCCTACTTGAGAAAAAGCTGCAAAATGAAGTACAGAATCAAATTTATGATTTTTAAACACCGATTGAATATCCGAATATTCAGTCAAATCGCCCTGAACGAAAGTCACATGACCGTTTTTTTTCAAGGACTCAACAATTTCAATGTGACCTGTTGACAGATTATCGAAGATAACGACTTCATACCCGTTTTCGAGCAAAGCAAGAACGCAATGACTGCCGATATAACCTGCTCCGCCTGTAACTAATACTGTTTTAGACATATTTGTAATACTTCCTGATTTTAGAAAATAGAATTCTTAACTTATAAAATTTTATATTCTGCAAAATTAATATACAATATAATCGAAGAATATTTTTACATAAATAAAAAAAGAGGCTGTTAAGCCCCTTTTTATTTTTTCAAAAGCTCCTCTAAATCCTCTTTTGGAGCAGATATTGGTTTAATTTTAAATTTTTCGACTAAAAAATTTAAAATATTTGGAGAAACAAATGCCGGTAAACTCGGACCAAGCCTGATATTTTCGATACCAAGATAAAGCAACGTTAACAAAATACACACAGCCTTTTGCTCATACCAAGAAAGCACAAATGAAAGCGGTAAATCATTTACAGAAACATTAAAGATTTTTGCAAGTTCAGAAGCAACTTTTATTGCAGAATATGCATCATTACACTGCCCCATATCAATTATTCTTGGAATATCTCCTATTTTACCTGCATCAATATCATTAAATCTGTATTTTCCACACGCAAGAGTCAAAATTAATGAATCTTTTGGAGTTAATTTCACAAATTCTGTATAATAATTTCTTCCGGGTTTTGCACCATCGCAACCGCCAACAAGAAATATATGTTTCACTGCACCTGATTTAATTGCATCAATTAATTTATCAGCAATCGATAAAACCGTACTATGTCCAAACCCGGTTGTCAAAACTGAGCCGCCGTTTATACCTGTCATTTTTTTATCTTCTTTATATCCACCAAGTTCAAGTGCCTTTTCAATAATCGGAGAAAAATCTTTATCCTCACCGATATGTTTACACTCAGGAAAACTTACGACCGATGTCGTGAAAACCCTGTCTTTATAGCTGTTTTTGACGGGCATAATACAATTTGTCGTAAACAAAATCGGAGCAGGAATATTATCAAACTCTTTTTGTTGATTTTGCCAAGCTGTTCCAAAATTTCCTTTCAAATGGGGATATTTTTTCAATTCGGGATAAGCGTGACAAGGCAACATTTCACCGTGAGTATAAACATTTATTCCTTTATCCTTTGTCTGTTCAAGCAAAAGTGCCAAATCTCTTAAATCGTGTCCCGTTACAACAATAAAAGGTTCTTTTTCTATATTTGTCGAAACCTCAACAGGTACAGGATTCCCATAAGTTTCTGTATTAGCCTTATCTAAAAGCTCCATACACTTCAAATTTATTTCTCCTGTTTTCAAAACATATTCAAGTAATTTATCTTTATCATCAGTATTGCTTATGGTAATCAATGCATCATAGAAAAAGTTATCGACATTTTCATCATGATATCCCAATACACAGGCATGATGAGCATAAGCAGCCATACCTTTCAAGCCAAACAGTATCAATGATTTCAAACTGCGAATATCTTTATCACAAGACCACACACTTTGAATATCAAACTCTGCTTTTCCGCTTTTTTCAAGCACTTGAGAAATTTTATTTTCAATATCTTCTCCGTTAAAATTAACATTTGTTATTGTTGTAAAAAGGCCTTCTATCAAGAGTTTCGTGTTATTTTCATTTCTTTCATTCATATTAGCAAGTTTAATCAAAAGACTTGTTAATCTATCTTGAATATTCGCAACATCAGCAGTTTTTCCACAAACACCGACAGTAGTGCAACCTTGACCTTTTGCAGTTTGTTCACACTGAAAACAAAACATTTTATTATCCATTTTTATCCTTTCAAATTATTTAAAATAGTCAAAAATCGGTACTACATAAAGTTTACATTTTCAACGAAAAGTAAAAATAGCCAAACAGGTTATACGAAAAGAATAAAAAAATACCCAATAATAAGAGCGGCTTGAGTAAATACTCAAGCCGCTCTTTCAAATCTCAATTTTGAAATTAATGTAAATATCTTACATAAAGGTATATTGAACTTAATAATAAAGAAAGGAATGTAGTCAATATACCGTATTTCAAAAATCTCATAAATGAAATCGGATGACCTTTTACTGCAGAAGTTTCACTAACGAGAACGTTTGCAGCAGCACCGATAATTGTAAGGTTTCCACCTAAACAAGCACCCAATGACAAAGCCCACCAAAGCGGATGATGTCCTCCACCTGTATAAGTAATTGTATGTTGCACCTGTGCAATTAACGGAGCCATTGTTGCTGTATAAGGAATATTATCAATAATACCTGACAAAATTCCCGATCCCCAAAGGATTAACATTGTTGAAATTTTGAGGTCGCCTCCTGTTAATTGAATTAATTTATCAGCAAGGAAACTGATACCGCCATTTGCTTCAAAACCGCCGATAATAATGAACAAACCGATAAAGAAGAAGATTGTAAGCCATTCAACATCTTTATATATTTCTTTCGGTTGTTCAAACAATAACAAGAAACTTGCCCCTGCTACCGCAAAAACATACGCATCAATATGCGTAATATCGTGAGTTACAAAACCTAAAATTACCAGAAATAATGTAGCAAGAGAACGAATCATCAAGCCTTTATCGGTAATTGTTTTTGAATTATCAAGGTTTGTAACGTAAGCCATTTTTTCAGGTGTAGTTTTAATGCTTTTTCTGAATATGAAAATCATAAAAGCGATAACAACAACAAAAATAATAGCTACAATAAGAGTTAATTCATTTACGAAATCCATAAATGCTAAACCGGCTTTTGCACCGATGATAATATTCGGAGGATCACCGATTAATGTTGCCGTTCCGCCGATATTTGAAGCAAAAACTTCTGAAATCAAGAACGGTACAGGATCCGTATCATATTCTTTTGCGATAGCAAAAGTAATCGGCATCATTAAAACAACAGTTGTTACGTTATCTAAAAAAGCTGATAAAACAGCCGTCAAAGCCGCAATAGTGAACAATACAAGTTTCGGATGACCTTTTGTCAATTTCAAAACTTGAATAGCGAGCCACTTAAACACACCGCTTTTGCTTGCGATATGAACAATAATCATCATACCGACAAGTAAGAAAATTACATCAAATGAAATGTAATCAAAAACCGCTCTGACGTACTGACCGGCAGCTTCGTCATAATGACCGTGGAAAGGCAAAAGACCTAACAACAAAGTCAAAGATGCACCAACAAGTGCAACAACGGATTTTTGGATTTTTTCACTTGCAATAAAAATGTAAGCAATTACTAATATTGCCCCCGAGATTGCCATGCCATGTGAAGCAACCAAATTTTCAAACATGTTTCCCCCAATGTTGTCTGTTTACTTGAGCTTTCAGTTTTTCAGAAAGCCATATATTCCTATTATATAACAAACAAATAATAATTGTACTTTTTACAATAAATAATTGTAAACTTTTTATAAAAAATTTTTTGAAAAAAAGCAATAATTTTTATTTATAAACTTAAATAGACGGGGGCAACATGTATATTCCATCTATTACAAATATAAATATCAACCAAATCCAACCAAACATTAACAAGGTAAAAGAAAAAGCTTTTACCCCTCCTACTAATGCACAGAAACCGGATTTTAGCCCCAAAATGCCGTCAACAGAACTTTTAAAAGTATATTCGGGTGTTGTTGAACACAAAAATGACGAAAAACTTTCGACATTAGATTATTTAAAGACCTTACCGAATGTTAAACAAACATTCAAACAAGAATTATCTGCGGTTGCTTCTGTAATCGACAATAACGAAAAAGAAGCACCGTATGTTTCCAAGCTCGTTGATATGGTTGCAGACGGAAAACTTTGGAGAGGCGTTTTACGTTACTATTGCCCGAACGGTGAAACAAACAAAAACGTTGCCTCAGACATCGATTTAATAAAATCAGCAGAATCAAACAACAAAAATGTTAACGATGTCTATGTTCCGCTCGTTGCAAACAAAAATGAGGGTATAAAAAACGTTCCGCTCGGAGAAACTTTTGAAGTCGAAGGCGAAAAAAATATTTATTTCAAAAATTCCGAAAATGAAGCTCAACAATTAAAAATGTCTAAAGATATGTTTGTGGAACTTTTCCCGCCTGTCGAAAGATTTTCCTGCGTTCAAGGTGCAGCAGGTGACTGCTATTTGTTATCCACATTGAGTTCATTCATGAACAAACCTGAAACTCGTGGCATAATTTACAATATGTTTGAAGAAAAAAACAGCACTCTCAACATTAAAATGCCTGAAAGTAATTTTACATACTCTGTACCTAAAGATAATTTAAGACAAGATATTGATAAATGGCAGCATATGCAGGGTTCAACGGGCATGGTTTTAGCAGAACACGCTTACGGCGAATATCTTCAAGATAAACTTGAAAACAAATTTTACGATGAAATGAATTCCGCAATTTCAAAAATGCAAAAAAATCCTGAAGAGAACAAAACAAAAATCGAAAATTACCAAAAGCGAATTGAAGATTTTAGAAAAAAATCTCAAGATTCGGAATACAAAGCTGTTTTATCGAGATTTGAAAATCCTGATGCAAAAGGGAAACTCACATTCAAATATGATGAGAACGGCATAGAATTCAAAGATTTACAAACAGCAGACAAAGAATTAAGAAGAAAATTATCAACACAAGCCGATTTTTACAGAGGAGCTATTGGCGGTGATTTAGATGCCGTTATGCACGATTTTGGAATAAAAGAAATTTCAGAATATAAAACAAAAAATTCAACGCAAGAAAAAGAAATTAAAGAATTGTTATTTAGTAAAGATGCTGATAAATATGTATTTACAGCAGGAGCTTTATCAGACGGAACACTTGTTGAAAAACCTATAGCAAAGGATTACAGCATATACGGTTGTCACGCATACAGAATTCAACCGTTTAAAGCTGATGACGGCGAAACTCGTTTTTACGTTGAAAATCCTTGGAATACAACTCAAAATTCAATTATTGAATATGATAAATTGAAAGAATATTTTGAAGTGATTTGTGCAGCAAAAGTAAAATAGCTAATTCCTATTTTTTCTACATTTAACAGAATTAAGAATTGTAAAAAATGTACATCCTTAAATATAGAAATAGTGGACTTGTGATAGAATTGAACTATGTTTAAATGTTGCAATCTAATATTACATGGGTTATGTTTTTTTGATGGAAGTGTAGTAGCTTGCTGTTATGCTCCTATGGATCAGTTTAACAATGTTTATCCGCCGTTGATATTCAAAGATTATAATGGTGAGATGATAACAAAGGAAGAACTTTTTAGTAAAACAAGACCTTATGTAGAACAATTTAAAGCAGGACAAATCCCGAGAGAGTGTCAAAATTGTTTTCAAATTGAAGAAAAGGAATGGGATGAATCTGAATACATAGATTTTATAACAATAACACACTATACAGCTTGTAATGCTAATTGTATCTATTGTTCAAACAACCTAAAACCTGAAGAACGAAAACCAACATCATACAAAATCATACCACTTTTACGTTCATTTAAAGAACAAGGAATATTGAAAAAAGGCTGTGAATTTCACATGGGTGGAGGAGAATTTTCCATTTACGAAGAAGCAGACGAAATTCTGGAAGAATTCGCAGTTACAAATTATGCAAAAATGTATATAGCAACAAATGCTATAAAATATTTGGACTCAATTTTCAAGGGTATGGATAATGAATGTTGTATGATATTTGTATCATTAGATTCCGGCTCAAGAGAAACATTTAAAAGAATAAAAAGAGTAGATGCATTCGATACGGTTATATCAAACCTTAAAAATTATACAAAAACAGATACAGCAGCTAAACGGTTATTCTTGAAGTATATACTCATTCCCGGCTATAATGACAAATTGGAAGAATTTGGCAAATTTTTACAAATCGCACACGAATTAAAAGCAGAACAAATAAATATTGATATTGAAGCAAGATATGCAAAGTTAGTAAATTATAAAATCCATGATTGTTATGTATCCTTGTTGTATCAAATGCAACAAAAAGGAAAAGAAGAAGGTTTTAAAGTTTATTTCCATTCATTTTTAGAGCAAACGATGCACAGTATGAACACAAAAGATATTCCGATAGTAGCTAACGAATGTCATTGTTTACCGGAAGATGAAAAAATACAAATAGCTAATTTATATGAAAGTTACCTATACGGCAACCGTTTACAATAAAAGACAAAAGTTTTGAATATTTATGGAAAGATTTTTGAATGAACAATACATTTAAAATTTTTATAACAGTAGTCTTTTTGCTGATTGTTTTGTTTTTTTGGCTTTTCAGTCGTATTAAAATTGAAGGACTTCAAAAAATTTCAAAAACGTCAAAAGAAGTTTCTAAGATTGACGGAAATGACCTAACTAAAAATTTCAAAAAACAGGATGATAAAGAAGCTTTAAAAAAAATAATAAAAAATTTACCACGAGAAGCCGTCAAAGATTTAAACAAAGAAATCAACGAAATATGTCCGGACAAAAGGAAAGGTCGATACGGTTCGTTTGATGCATCAACAAACAAAATCTCAATTAAATTAAATGACCATGCAAAATACATACTTGTACATGAACTTGGTCATGGGGTAGATACAATTGCATTCAACATAAATGGGATAGAAATAAATCAGTCATCTCTTGCTAATGAAATAAAAAGAAATGAAGAATTTGCAAAAACATATCATAAAGAATTAAACAAATTTTTTACTGAATACAAGAAATCAAAAGGACACGACCACGTTTGGGCAACTTACACACAGGAAGTTAATCCTTCTGAAATTTTTGCAACATATTATGTATTAAAAATATTTGGCAAATCAGATACAGATTTTGCGGAAATAATGGCAAAAAACATGCCCGAAACGATAAAAAAAATAAACGAATTAATAAAAGAGAACCGCAAACTTCCTGAAAATCAAAGAAAAGGTGTCGATAAGGAATTTTATCCCAATGGACAACTAAAGCGAGTTAAATCAACAAACAAAGGAGTTGCATACATAGACGGCTACTTGGAAGATGGGAAAAAAGCATACCAATACCAATACTTTTCTGACGGAACAGAACATCGATTTATAGATGAATATGATGAAAACGGAAACAAAACCAATACGAAATTTATAAAAATTGGGCTTGATAGAGTGTATACCACCCCGATGAACAGGAGGTAATTATGAGCAAAAGCAAAGATAAAACAAATGTAATGCGAATTTTAGACAGTTTCAAAATTGAGTACGATAGCCATAATTACACAAATACAACAGCAATAAGCGGACTTGAAGTTGCAGAAGCACTCAACCAAAACCCGGATGTAGTATTCAAAACACTTGTTACTCAAGCCGTTTCAAAAAAGTATTATGTTTTTCTTGTTCCGGTGAGCAAAGACTTAGATTTAAAAAAAGCAGCAAAATCCGTAGGTGAAAAAAGCCTGGAAATGATTAAATTAAAAGAACTCTTACCTTTAACAGGGTATGTTCATGGAGGATGTTCACCAATAGGGATGAAAAAACCTTTTCATACGGTAATTGATAAAAATGCGGAAAAATTTGAAAAAATAATTTTCAGCGGAGGAAAAATCGGCTATCAGGTAGAATTGTCATTATCAGAACTTTCAAAAGTAATAAAATTCGACCTTGCCGAAATTTCCACTTAAAAATATTATTTGTCATTTTTAGCAGTTTTTTTTTGCATTTTTGCAAGCTGTTTTTGATGTCTTTCTTCCGTTAATTTGCATTTTTTTAACAAATTAACATAATATTCTTGTTTTTTTACAGGGTCTTGAATTTTTTCAGCTTCTTTTAAACCAGCATCAAAAATGATTTTTTTCTTATACCAACTTTCATTTTTCATTTTAGTTGTAGCATGGCAAATCATTGGAATTCCAATAGGAGCAGTCAAAAGTAAATCCGTCAAAACAACCCCAACAGCAAGTTCAGAAATATTCTTTCCTTTATTGGGAAAACTTCTCGGATTTTGATATTTTTCAGGAGCATATTCTTCCCAAACAGGAGCTTTAACCGTTTTTGAAGTTTCAACAGCAACAGCAGAAATAGGCATATTTAGCCCCAAACAAACAAGTAATAATGTAGTAAAAATCTTTTTCATAATTTAATCTCCATCTTAATAATTAAGTTTATCATGTTTTGCAAAAAATATTAAATTTAAAATTCTCCGTAAATTTTTTCACCGCATGTTTGACAACAACCATCTTTAATTTTTTCATCAAAAATCTCATAACCTTTTCTTTTTACAAGAATCTCTCCACAATTCGGACATATTGTTGAAGAAGAATCAATTTCAATAATGTTGCCGCAATAAACATTCTTCAATCCTATAGATTTCGCAAGATTTCGAGCCTTTAAAAGTTTATCAACAGAGGTTCTTTGCCTATTAAGCATTTTAAAATCCGGATGAAACGCACTCAAATGTAATGGAATTTTATCGCCAATATTTTCTAAAATCCATTCAAATTCATTTTTCAAAACAGAGTAATCATCATTTTCACCTTCTATCAAAAGCGTAGTAAGTTCTAAAACACAATCAGTATAATTTGCAACATATTTAATAGTTTCAAGTACAGGAGCAAGCTTTGCCAAACAATTTCGTTTGTAAAAATCTTCAGAAAAGCCTTTTAAATCAATATTAGCAGCATCAATCAGATAATAGAAATTTTCAGGGTTATTCATATAACCGGCAGTAACAGCAACCGTTTTAAGACCATGTTCCCGACACAATTTAGCAGTGTCTTTTGCATATTCAAGAAAAACTACAGGATCGTTATATGTAAAAGCAACACTTTTGCAACCGTAATACAATGCCGTATCTACAAGACTTTCAGGCATAACTTTTTTTGAAAGAGAAAAGTCTTGCTCATGCTTTGACATATAATGATTTTGACAAAATATACACCCCATATTACAACCAAAAGTACCAAACGATAAAACAGAAGATTTTGGATAAAAATGATATAAAGGCTTTTTCTCTATTGGGTCAACAGCAAGTCCTGTAGTATAACCGTAAACAGTTGAAATAATTTTTCCTTTTACATTTTTTCTAACCTTGCAAAATCCAAGCTGATTTTCTTGTAATTGACACTCTCTCGGACAAATATTACACTTTTTAGAACCACTTAACATTTTATCATCTTTCCGTTTTTCGTAATACAATATATATTATACAAAGATATTAATTTGGGAGAACAATAATGACAACAAAAAAGATGTCAGTTGCCGGACAATTTTATACAGAAAATAAAGAAGCCTTAGAAAAAGAAATTAAAGACTTTGACGAAAAGGCAGAAAAAGAATGTGATTATGAAACAAGAGCAATTATTGTTCCGCACGCAGGACACAAATACTCTGGAGCACTTGCAGTAAAAGGGTTTAAATATTTAAAAAAAGAGCTGGAAACAATTTTAATTTTTGCACCGGCTCACAGACATCCGGTAGAAAAATTTGCACTTTCAACAGATGATGCTTTTGAAATTCCAATGGACGAAGTAACGATAAATAAGGAAATTACGGAAGAACTAATAGAAATGGGCGGTTGTTATTGCGATGAAGCATTTTTATATGAACATTCTATTGAAGTTCAACTTCCTTTCATAAAATATTTTATACCCAATGCAAAAGTTGTTCCTATTTTAATCGGCACAGCAAATTATGATAAAATAGCTGAAATTATTGAAAAGTATTGGAATAATGAAAAAATTGGTTTCGTTGTTTCATCTGATTTGAGTCACTTCAGAAACAAACAAGAAGCATTAAGAATAGATAATGCAACAGCAGATATGATAGAAAATACCGCATTTTATAACATGAGCCCTGAACAAGCTTGCGGATATATCGGAATATGCGGACTTTTAGAATTTGCAAAAAACAAAGGATTTTCTTTCATAAGAGTTGGCTTGACAGATTCATCAGCAAGAACCGGTGATGAATCAAGTGTTGTTGGTTATGGTTCTTGGTATATGGCAGAACAAAGCAAAATTTCATTTTTGAAACAATATTTTGCTAATATGATAAAAAATCTTGCAATAGTCAGCATAAAAGCAAATTTAGATAAAATTAATCTAAAAATCGAAAATTACCCAAAAGCACTTGAAATGAAAGTTGCAACCTTTGTTACTTTAAAAATTCAAGATATGCTGAGAGGTTGCATAGGCTCAATTATCGGCGTTGAACCTTTGATTATAGACGTTTGCAAAAATGCAAGAAATGCAGCATTTCAAGATCCAAGATTTATTCCTGTTGCTCAAAATGAATTTGAAAAACTTTCATATTCCGTATCACTTCTATCTACACCAGAGATGATGAATTTTGAAAGCGAAGAAGATTTACTAAATCAAATACAACCTAATATCGATGGCATAATAATTAGAGATGCAGGCAGACAAGCCGTATATCTTCCTGAAGTTTGGGAACAATTGCCGGATAAAAAAGATTTCCTAAACTCTTTGAAACAAAAAGCAGGTCTAAAACCGGATTGGTTCTCTAATACTTTCCAAGCTTATAGATTTAGAACAGAATTAATCGACTAACACAATTTAATATTATAAAAATATCATAAAAAAAAAGCCCTCAATAGAGGGCTGTACTTTTAATTAGAGAGAGATAGAGAGAA
>JBJEGN010000118.1:0-6153 GCA_051875105.1 Candidatus Gastranaerophilaceae bacterium | reverse complement strand
TGTTTTATATCGTAGAAATGTTTATCAGATATCGGAGAAAAATGCCAACAATACTTGCAATTAAGGTTACAATGATCAGCAAGATGAACTTCTAAATAACTAATATAATTATAATCACCTTCAATATTAGTAGTTGTTGCTTGTTTTAGCAAAAAAGGAACTAATGCCGCGCAAAAACAACCTGAAATGAAAGTTCTTCTGTTCATACAAAATCCTCTAATAACGAAGATAATTATAACATATAATTAAAAGTTCGTAAAAGTTAATTTTTGTCGAATTCAAGAAAATATTCACTCATACAAAGGTAAACATCAGGATTTATTAAAAATACTTTATCTCGCTCGCCAGAACTCGTGAATTGCGACAGCTAGAGCAATTCAGCAGTTCGAGTCTGTAATCAAACTTACTCAAAATTTTTCACAAAAAAAAGACCCCGAAAGGTCTTTTAAAATGGTGGGCTTGGAGAGAGTCGCTTGAGTCGTAGGCGAGGAAAGCGAGCCGTACGAATCAGGATACCCTCGGGCAGAACTCGTGAATTGCGACAGCTAGAGCAATTCAGCAGTTCGAGTCTGTACACCAAAAATTTACCTAAACTCAAAAAAAAGAGGGCAAAACCCTCTTTTTAAATGGACGAGAAGAGACTCGAACTCTTACACCGAAGGCGCCAGTTCCTAAGACTGGTGCGTCTACCATTCCGCCACTCGTCCATAACGTAAGCATATACCAAAAAAAAATAATGGTCAAATAAACTCTTTACAATAAAAAAATCCCTTTCAAAAAGAAAGGGAGTGAGCAACCGAGTAAAAGAAGAACAGATGTATGATGTAAGTATTCTACTCGGTTAAAAACATTCAAACATTCGACTTTAAGACCGTTTTTGCGAAACATAAGATACGTATAAACTAATACCTGCTATTAATATTGTTAACAGACAAGCAAAAACAGTTGATTTAAAGGCAAAAATACAAGATAGATTATAATCGGTCTTTAATGTTAAAAGATAATTTTTTACAAAATCAAAAATACCTAAAGCAAAAGCAATTCCAAAAATCATGCCCGAATTTCTCGCAAGAGATAAAAGTCCACTTGCAGTACCTACTTCATCTTTAGGAACAGCACTCATAAGAACAGTGTTTGAAGGAGATTGAAACATACCGTTACCGATTCCCATGATTAAGCTGGAAAGTATTAAAACCCAAATACTTAAATCAGGTTTTAAAAAGAGTAAAAGAGAAAAACCAATAAAATATACAAATGCACCGACAATTGTAATTCTGCTGTTCAAATGTTTTCCTGCATGCTTACCGCTAAAAGGAGCAACAATCATTACCATAATAGAAAAGGGAAGCATAAGAAGGCCGGTTACAAGCAGTTTATACCCGAGAGCTTCCTGCAAAGTAAAAGGAAATAAAAGACAGTGAGCATAAGCAGTAATAAACCATAACAACAAAGCAAAACACCCTAAAGAAAATGTCGTATTTTTAAACAAAGAAAGATTGATTAAAGGGTTTTTGCAATTTGATTATCTTTTATAGAATAAAAGCCAAAAAATCAAAGAAATAATTGATAAAAGCAGAGCATGATTTTTTACCAAAGTCACGTTCTTATAACAAGCAAGAACTGAAAATATTGAAAACAAAGCAATAACAAAATAAATAAACCCGAGAATGTCAAGATTTGTATTTTTAAATTTTTTTTGTTGAACTTTAAAAGACGGGATGTATTTTAAAGAGGTTAAAGTACCAATAAGACCGACAACAGCACTCGGGATAAATACCGTATGCCAACCAAAATATTGAATTAAAGCACCGGCAACGGCAGGACCGCTTATTCCGCCGAGAGCGACACTTGCACCAATTACTCCAAGTGCACTTCCACGTTTTTCACCTTTAAACATCAAAGTAATTAACGCAGCAGAATTAGAAATTAAAACAGCACCTCCAATTGCTTCAACACATCTCGAAACAAGTAACATCGGAAAGTTTATTGAAATAGTGTTAAAAAATGCACCCAATCCAAAAAGTAAGAAACCAAACGCATATAACTTATTTCTGTCAACCAAGTCTGAAAGTTTGCCGAACAAAGGTAAAAAAGCGGTAAATACAAGAATATAAACAGAAGTAACAAGCTGAACCTGATTTAATGAAATAGAAAAGCTTTTTGCAATTTCATAAAGAGCGACGTTTACAGTACTTGACTCAAGAACTGCAATAAAATTTCCGGTGACTGTTACAGCAAGAAAATAATTTTTATAAGTTGATAAATCTTTCATATAAAAATTTTATCAGTTTAAGAAAAAAAATAAAGGAAAAACCACAGTGATATGAACCTGTCAATAATTTCTATTGTAAAGAATTTTTTTTTTAGATATATTTGTTTTATAATGTTTAAAGAATATTACAGTAAAGGTCAGAAAAATGAGTGTAAATTTAGAAAAAAATGAAAATAACGAAGTTTTAATGGACATTAAAGTTGATGCAACAGAAGCAAAAGATGCTTACGATAAGGCTTGCAGAAGACTTTCAAAAAGAGTAAATGTTCCGGGATTCAGACCGGGGAAAGCTCCAAATAAAGTTTTAGAAAAACATATCGGAACAGAATATATTCAAAGAGAAGTTCTCGAAAGCGTTTTACCGAAAATTTTCTCAGATGTAATTAAAGGAAATGAATACAAAACAGTAACAGAACCATCCGTTGACGAGTTCAAATTTGAAGATGATGGGTCATTGTCTGTTAAAGCAAAAGTAGAACTTCGTCCTGAATTTACACTTCCTGAGTATAAAGGCATAGAAGTAGAAATAGATAAATTCAAACAGCCTGAAGATGCTATGGATAAAGAACTTAATGATATAAAGGAAAAATATGCAACTTTAAAAACAGTTGAAGGAAGAGAATCAACAGACAAAGATTTTGTAAATATAGATTTTGAAGGATTCGTTGACGGAAATTCTATAAAAGGCGGTGCAGCGAAAGGCTACTTACTCGACTTAGCACACAGCAACTTTATACCGGGCTTTGCGGAACAATTAGTTGGTAAAACAGCAGGATCTGAATTTACAATTAATGTTAAATTCCCTGATGAATACCACGACGACGCAATAAAAGGAAAAGATGCAGAATTTAAAATTAAACTCAACGAAATAAAAGAAAAAGAATATCCCGAAGTAGATGATGAACTTGCTAAAAAAGTAGGTAAATTTAATAATGCAGATGAATTAAAAGCTGATATTCAAAAATACTTAGATTCTTCAGAAAAATCAGAAAACGACAAAAGAGCAACAGTTTTAATTTATGAAAAGTTGCTTGCAGCAACAGAAATGAAAGTTCAAGAACCAATGATTCAAAGAGAAATTGCTGCTATGATGAATGAAATGAAACAAAAAGCTATGCTTCAAGGACATGATTTTGAAAAATTGTTAGAATCACAAAGAGATGAAAAACTCGATGCAGAAATGCACACAGAAGCAGAAAAAAGAATTAAAACAGCTTTAATAATCGCAGAAATAGCAAAAAATGAAAATATCCAAGTTTCAAGCGCAGATTTTGAATCAAAAATATTTGAAATTTCAAGATTATACGGAGTTCCAAGAGAACAAATAATTGAAGAAATTCAAAGAAATCCAAACTTGTTGTATTCATTAAATCAACAAATTATGGCACAAAAAGTAACGCAATTCTTATTAGATAATGCAAAAATTAACGAAAAAGCATAGACAGGAGAAAACAATATGAGTTTTGTACCGGTTGTAGTAGAACAATCAAGCAGAGGGGAAAGATCATTTGACATTTTCTCAAGATTATTGAGAGAAAGAATTATTTTTCTCGGCACACAAATTGATGATATGGTTGCAAATTTGATAGTAGCACAGTTGTTGTTGTTAGACAGCGAAAATCCAGAAAAGGATATTATGTTATACATAAACTCACCTGGAGGAAGCGTAACAGCAGGATTAGCAATTTTCGACACAATGCAACACATTAGAGCTGATGTATCAACAATTTGTTTAGGACAAGCTGCATCAATGGGAGCATTTTTGCTCGCAGCGGGAACACCCGGAAAGAGAATGGCTCTTCCACATTCAAGAGTGTTAATCCATCAACCCTTAGGTGGTGCTCAAGGTCAAGCTACTGATATCGAAATTCAAGCAGCAGAAATCGTAAGAATTAAAAAGACTTTAAATGAAATTCTTGCAAAAAATACAGGACAATCATTGAAAAAAATTGAAAAAGATACAGACAGAGATTACATCATGACTCCGGCAGAAGCTCTTGAATACGGAATGATTGACAAAGTAATCACAATGGGCGAAAAGAAATAATCCAAAGACAAAAGGAAAAAAAACAATATGGCAAACCACGATGATAGCTGCTTAAAATGTTCTTTTTGCGGAAAGACACAAGACAAAGTAAAAAAGCTAATTGCAGGTCCTGAAGTATATATCTGTGATGAGTGTGTTGAGCTTTGTAATGAAATTTTAGATGAAGAATTTCTTGATTCCAAAGAAAAGAAGGAAGAAACATCCGAAGAAAAAATTGATGCGAAAGAAACATTGAAAGACATTCCAAAACCTCATGAAATAAAGTCATACCTTGATCAGTACATTATTGGTCAAGATGATGCGAAAAAGGTTTTGTCAGTTGCTGTATACAACCACTACAAAAGACTTGCACATAATGCCGCATCAGATACAAAAAATGATGTGGAAATTTATAAAAGCAATATTTTGTTAGTAGGACCAACGGGAAGCGGAAAAACGTTACTTGCACAAACTTTAGCAAAAATGTTAGACGTTCCGTTTGCAGTAGCAGATGCAACAACATTGACCGAAGCAGGTTATGTTGGAGACGACGTAGAAAATATACTGTTGCGACTTTACCAAAGTGCAAATTATGATGCTCAAAAGGCAGAAAAGGGAATTATTTACGTTGATGAAATTGACAAAATAGCAAGAAAATCTGAAAATCCGAGCATAACAAGAGATGTCAGCGGAGAAGGTGTTCAACAAGCATTGTTAAAAATGATAGAAGGAACGGTTGCAAATGTTCCGCCACAAGGAGGAAGAAAGCACCCGCACCAGGAATTCATACAAATAGATACAAGCAACATCTTATTTATAGTAGGTGGTGCGTTTGTCGGACTTGAAAAAATTGTTGACAGACGTGCGGGAGAAGGCCAATCTTTAGGTTTTGGAGCACCTGCACCGAAAACTCAAGCAGAGAAAGAAGTTGAAGAAGGCAAACTTCTGAAAAAACTTCAACCGGAAGATTTACTAAAGTTTGGCTTAATTCCGGAGTTTATAGGAAGAGTTCCTATTTATGCTGTGCTTGATCCTCTTGATGAAGAAGCTTTAAAGGAAATTCTTACAAAGCCTAAAAATGCATTAGTAAAACAATATCAATGTTTGTTAAAAATGGACGGAGTAGAATTAAAATTCTCACCGGAGGCTGTTGATGTAATTGCAAAAGAAGCTTTAAAGAGAAAGACCGGAGCAAGGGCTTTACGTTCTATTTTGGAAGAATTAATGCTTGATGTAATGTACGAAATTCCGTCAGACTCATCCATAAAAGAATTTACCATTACGGAAGAGATGGTAAAAAAGCCTGAAAACTTGTTATCATTAGTTCATAAAGACTCTACAGAAGAAAAAAAAGTTGAACTAAAACAGGTTGAAAAGGTCGAAGATATTGCATAACATACAATAAAGCATAAGAAGAGGTGATGAAATAGTCACCTCTTTTTTATTGTTAATTACAAAAATTTAAAAAGACTTTTATTTATAATATCTTTTTAATAGAATACATATGTAAAGTGAGGTAAAATATGCTTGATATAAAAATAGTAAGAGAAAATCCCGAAAAGATAAATGAACTTTTAAAAAGAAGAAATCCAGAATTATCCATAGATAAAGTTATAGAAATAGATTCAGAAAGAAGAAAAGTACAAACTCAAGCTGATGAACTTCGAGCAAAAAGAAAAATGGAATCTCAAAAAATCGGCATGATGAAAAAGAATGGTGAAAATACGGATGCTATACAAAAAGAAGTTCGTGACTTAGGAGATGAAATAAAAGCTCTTGAAGAAAAACAAGTTGAATTAGATGCAACTCAAAAAGATTTACTCTTTCTAAATTGCAGTACCTTTTCTTATTCTAT
>JBJEGN010000117.1:0-1569 GCA_051875105.1 Candidatus Gastranaerophilaceae bacterium | reverse complement strand
AATATCCCATAGGTCAAATACAAAAGTATTTTTTGCACATAATAAATACAAACCCAATAAGGATACTAAAATACTTAATTTCACATTATTACTCAATTTGTGCTTTAAAAATATTGCAATTATAGGAACAAATAAAATATACAAAGATGTTATAAAACCGGCTTTTCCTGCGTCTGAATAAATCATACAATATTGATTTATCGAAAAAGCTATAAACAAAACTATTCCTGCAAAAATTCCACCTTTGAGAGAATATTTTTCTTTGCTTAATAAAAACATCATAGGAAAAAGTGAAAAACAACCAATAAAACAGCGTAAAGTATTAAATGTAAACGGAGCGACATAATTCATTCCTAATTTTTGAGCAACAAATGATAAGCCTGATATAAAAGCGGCTAATAACAGGGAAATATTACAATAAATATAAAGTTTATTATTTGTTATTTTATTCATTCAAATACCTTATAATTTTGGCAGGATTGCCTGCAACAACGACATTATCGGGAACATCTTTTGTAACAACGCTTCCTGCACCTATTATTGAACCGCCTCCAATAGTTACACCTTGTAGAATTGTAGTGTTTGAACCTATCCAAACGTTATCTTTAATTTTGATTTTATCAACAATCATTTCTAATCTTTTATCAATGGGGAATTTATGATTAATCGTTGCTAATATCACCTTATGTCCGATTAAAACATTATTCCCTATTTCAATACCGCCTTGGTCTTGAAAGTTACAGCAAGAATTTATAAATACATTTTTACCGACTGTGATATTTATTCCGCAATCTGTGTAAAACGGTGGAAATAAACGAAAAGAAGAATCGACCTCTTTGTTTGTGAGTTCTGAAAAGATTTTTACTATTTCTTCCGGTGTATGGTAAGAATTATTTAACCCAACGGTTAATTTAATTGCCCTTTGGCTTAATTGATGAAACATCTCGTACGCTTCATCTGAAACATTAACTTCATTATGGGTATTCATATATAATAAAAATTCATCGTAATTCATATTGTTATTATTTACGATATTTACTGTAATAGCAAATACTTATATTGTATTGTTTGCAATACTTGACAAGCATATCAGATTTTGTATAATGATATTATGGAAATTCGTGTTTTAAAATATTTTTTAGCGGTAGCACAAGAAGGCTCTATTACAGGAGCTGCCAATTTTTTGCACTTAACGCAGCCAACATTAACAAGACAATTAAAAGATTTGGAAAAAGAATTAGGTCATCAACTTTTTATAAGGACTAATCATAATGTTTCTT
The DNA here is from genome assembly GCA_051875105.1 of Candidatus Gastranaerophilaceae bacterium. Lineage (GTDB taxonomy): Bacteria > Cyanobacteriota > Vampirovibrionia > Gastranaerophilales > Gastranaerophilaceae > RUG841. Next base: position 289 of record JBJEGN010000117.1, on the reverse strand, counting down.
TAACTTCAGAAGGTATAGTTTTTAGAAAACGTGCTCAAGAGATTATAGATATGGTTGAAAAGACGCAAGCCGAATTTAATTCAATGAACAATGATATTTCAGGCGATATATACATAGGAGCAGGGGAAACTGCTGCAATAACAGGAATTGCAAAGATTATAAAAGAACTGCAAGAAGAACATAAAAACATAAAATTTCACCTTTATAGCGGTAATGCAGAAGATATTACAGAAAGGCTTGATAAAGGTTTATTGGATTTTGGGATTTTAATTCAACCGACAGATATTTC
>JBJEGN010000116.1:0-26251 GCA_051875105.1 Candidatus Gastranaerophilaceae bacterium | reverse complement strand
ATAGCACCCGTGCTTTTCTTTCGGTCGTTTTTTGATACCATCATCATACAAATACCGACTAAAGCAAATAACGGTGAGAAATTTTCGGGTTTTAACAACATTAAAAAGAAATTACTGCTTTCAATTCCCGATAAACTCAAAATCCATGCCGTTAACGTCGTTCCAATGTTTGACCCCATTATAACGCCGATTGTTTGACCTAAACTCATAATTCCCGAGTTTACAAGTCCGACAAGCATAACCGTTAATGCTGATGATGACTGAACTGCGATTGTTATTCCCGCACCTAATGCCAAACTTTTAATCGGATTAGAAGTCATCTCTCGCAAAAGTTTTTCGAGTTTTCCGCCTGCAACTTTCTCAAGTCCCCCTGACATAACCTGCATTCCGTAAAGGAAAAATGCCAAACCGCCGCAAAGTGTAAATATTGAAAATATATCCATTTTTCTATTCCTAATCTGTGACAATTAAATTATAAAACATAGAAAACTGATATAAAAGTTTTTTTATTCTTATCTTTAATTATCTTAATTTTATTTTATTAACTTTTGTTAAGTTTGATATATACAAAAAGTCAATTATTTCATATCCAATGTTTTTATAAAAGTACGAGAGATTAAAAAAAATAAAGACGAAAGTCTTGAGAATTAGAGAGATTGAGGACGTTATGGGTTACGCATTATTCACATCAAGAAAATTAGCTTTAACTTCACGCTTGAACAAGTGCAACGCTAACTTAATGAATATTTCCGAAAAATGCTACACTTTGACTGATTCAATCTTCGCTAAAGAATCTCAAAGAGCTCAACAATCTTCTCAAGCTCAACAAAAAGCTTACGATACATACGCTAAAACTATTTCTCAAGCTAATATAACAGATGCTCAAGTTAAGGCAGCTGAAGCTGAAATGAACAAAGCACTTGCAGAATCTTCAAAGAACACAGTTAAATTAACTGCAGAAATCAACCAAATGAACTCAATACAAACTCAGCTCGATTTACAAAGAGAACGTTTACAAACGCAGCTTAACGCTACACAAAACGAACTTGAACAAGTTAAGAAGACAGAAGAATCAGCAATCAAGAATTCAGTTCCGAAGTTCAAAGCTTAACTTTAAGAAAGATTTATCTATCTCTCTCTCTCTAAAATATTTTCAGCCCTCTTGTGAGGGCTTTTTTTTGCATAAAAGGCATTATTTGTTAAGTCTTATGGTGTCAAAAATGCTTTTATGGTTTATTTTAGAATGTTCATACTCATTTAAATAAATTAAATTATCTACTCTGTTATCATAGTCGTCATTAGATATATGATGCACTTCATAAGTACAATCAGAACAAGAATTTTGAGGTTTTATAAGCCAAGTTTTTGCAACTATCTGATAAACATATTTATCATTTAGCACAGGTTTATATTTTCTGCATTCATCCAAATCTAAATATAAGTAACCGGCTAATTTTTTTACATTTTTAAAATCTAATATTTTTTTATTTAATTTTACTCTTCCATAAATACTAATTTCAAAATCTTCATTATTTGGATATTTTCGCCAAATCTCATTTTCTGGTTTAATAGAATAGTTCTTTTTTAAATTTAAAAGATATTCGCTGCCGGTAATGTTAATATTTCTAATTTTTTTGTATTTTTCATTAATTTCATTTGTTGGAATTATTTTTGAATTGAGTTCATCAAGAGTGAAATGCTCAATTGTAAAGTCGTTATTCTTTTCGTTTTTATAGTGAGCTTTTATAATTTTAATGTTAAGCATGTTCTTAACTAATTATGTGTTATTAATCTGTTTGGATTTTTTAAACTGCTGTTAATTAACATGAGAAAGCAGAAAAAGTAACACAAATTCCCAGAAAAATTAGCATTTAAGGTAGATTTTTCTCTACACTAAATTTTTCAAATATAATTGTAAAATATCATTTAGAGTTTAAGAATCTTAAAAATTTATTACAATTTATTCAATATTAAAATAGAAAAATTTTTTATGTTGAATTTGTATATTTTTTTCTGCATTAAAACAATGCGATTTTATAGATTTTAATTCTTCAATTTTTTTAATATTAATATTATTACTTTCTAAAAAATCATTACTATAGAAATTGTTCAATACAAAGTTTAAAAACATTAATGGAGTTAAAGGAGAACAAACTGGAATTCTGCAATTTGATTTAAGTATGGTAAAATGTGATGCTGGATGATAAATATTTGCATTTTCAACATCATAGTCAAAGCGTAAAATAGTGTATTCTTGGATTCTTTTTTTTAATTCATTGGGAATATTTTCAACTTTTTCTAATATTTCTACAAATGAAAACTCGGCTAATTCATCCATCGTGATACAAATAGGAGAGGGTATATAAGCAAGCCTATGCGATATAAGTTCTTTACTTTTAAATTTATAAAAAAACTGCAATAATGCACCATCAAATAATAAACAATTATAATATTTGCCTTCAATAAATTTTTTATGTCTTTCTATTGTATCTTTAGATGAAAGAATATCAAACAAATTTTGCTGCTTGCAAAATGTTATAGCGTTTGTTTTACAGTCATACTTAGAAAAATTATAATCCAATGCCATACCAGAGGAAATTAAGTTTTGACTGATGTTGTTAATTTCCGAGTTTAGACTTTGTATATTCACTAAAACAAATCCTCAATATCAATTAATTTCTTTTCATCCTCTGGTAATTCTTCTAAATATTTTTTATATCTTTTCGCTTTTTCCAATCTCTCTATTGAATCTTTTGAACGATCACGATGAATTTGACGTAAATTATATAATTCTTCATCTGTAGGAAGCTTAAATTGGATATTATAATCATTATTCTTTATATCCAAAAATTCTTTTTCCAGATTTGTCATATTGTCATTGTTTTCATTATCGTTATACCCTAATACATTAACCCATGCTCTAGAACGAGTTATTGCAGTAAAAAGAATATTTCGTTTTCTGCTTAATGCAATACCATCATAGCAATATTGTGAATTAAGTATATATACAAGAGGGGCTTCATTCCCCTTAGCTCTGTGAATTCCTGATATTGCAATTGATTTTTCAATAAATACTGTTTCTTTATTGCTTGTTATTCCAACCATATGGGCTTTTAAATCATTCTGCATAAAGATTTCAATCAGAATTGAAGCTTCTTGTCTACCAGTTAATGGTTCTGGCAATATAACAAGAATATCGTCCTCTTCAATTTCTTCATTTTTTAAATTATTTTTTATATCTTTTATTAACCAATTATATTGTTCAATTTTCGATTTAAATGTATTAAATTTAATTGCTTCATCTGGATTAATATAATTGTTGAAGAATGAAGGAGTACATTCATCTTTTCTTTTCAGTTTTATCGTACTATCGGCTTTATCAAAATCACCTTCAATTAATTGATATCCAATATCACTCCATAAATCTGCATCTTTAAATAGTTGTACTAATCCTTTCTTTCGGTATGCCCCAAATCCCAATGCATGAGCGGTACTCAATGCCCATTTGGTATTACGATAGCAAACGGGGAGTATAATATCTTGTTTAGGCTCATTTGGACTGTTATTTAGAGAAACATTTGCAAGGTTAGTTTGTTTGTCCTTCCCAAAAAGTTCTTCTGGTGATGACATTGAATAACCACCAAGGTTCTGTAATTCGTCATATGCCCATATAATTCTTTTGGGTTGTTTTGTTACTATATAAATTATTTCAAAAAAACTTTGAGGCAAATCTTGAGCTTCATCAATTAGCACCGCATCAAATAATGGCTCTTTATATAAATTGTTTTGGTGTATTTTCGCTAGGAATTCATTACAAACTCCTTCAAATGCACTCATATAACCATACTTTGCTTTAGCATCTGAAAAATTCATTGGGATCGTATTATAATACTGTGTAATAATTGAATATAAACCTTCGGATTGTCCACCCCAAGCTGGAATTATTTTTATTTTATCCCAATTTGGTTCATCATAACATTGATCATAATAAAAACGCCTTATTAATTCTTTTAATTGCTGATATAAAGACCTTGTATTATATGTAATTATAATATTCCAATCTGGATTTTGACCATGCAAATAAGCCGCTTTTCGAGCTATTACAACTGTTTTTCCAGAGCCAGCTAATCCTCGTATTCTTTGTGGGCCCTCTGGTGTCTCAATTGCAGCTTCTTGCTGCCATTTATCAAGATTAGCAATCTCTTTTTCAATTATTTTTAATATTGCTCCTTTAGAATCCTTTTTGGCGACTTCAGTACGTTTTTTTCGTGGTTTTATTGTTTTAACACTATCAATAGCGGCTTTTAACGGCCTAATATATTTTGGGTCAAGGTTATCCAAATTATTTATTTGTTCGTATAGATTTTGTTTTGTTGCAACAATTATGTTAGGGAATTGCATTGAATCAATTGAATTATAGCCAAAGAGCATTATTTCAATTGGGACATCCAACTTACGTTCACGCCCTTCTTTTGTGGTCAATTCTATATGTTGTGTCAATTTACTTTTTAAAGCAAGATAGTATTTATCATAAATATTTTCTAACTCTTCTCCTTCGTAATTTCTATTGTTAAAATCAAAAACTACAATACCTTTTTGATCGGATATTAACATTGCATCACAATTGTTTATCTCGTCATCTACACTTATAATCGGAAAACCAAGATATAAAGTTCCCTCTATATCTAATTTCTCTAATGTATCAATCAATTCTGATGAAATTTGTGGATTGCTATTTGAACCTCGTATAATATTCATGATTACTCCTGTATTTTCTATTACTTAAATAACTTATCCCACAATTCTTCAAGTCTTTTAGCAATATTGTAGGCTAATAATGGAGGAACTGCGTTACCAATTAATTTATAAGCACTACTTGCACTTAACTTGTATCGTCCTGCTTTTTCTGCGGCTTGAACAAATGGATAATCATCTGGGAACGTTTGAAAACGAGCACATTCTCTTACTGTCAGTCGTCTTTCTTCTAAACCCTGTTTTAATTCAGAAAAATGTGTGCCACCATTATCTTTTGATAGCCTTCTATATTCAATATTTCCATGATGTTCAGCTCTAATAGTAGGAGCCAAACCATTTAAGTTAATTTCTGTCTGTCCCTGCGAATTTGGACAATATTTTGCTTTAGAATAGCACATTTGAGCCAAATCTTTAATCTCTTCTGCCGGTTCTTTTAAATCTTTGACCACTTCAGAAGTTGTAACATAAGGTTTTAATTTGTCATTATTATTTAACAAGCTTAATTGAGCAGTTGCTTTGGTATTATCATAATGTGTTTTTATTGGATACGGATCATATTCTTCCGAAATATGTTCTTGTGTGAGCGCTCTTAAGGCATCCTTTTTTAAATATTTTTTATTAAGACCTATAAAAATCACACGTTCTCTTTTTTGTGGCACCCCGTAATCTCCTGCAAAAAGGACTCGTGCCGGAACAACCAAGTACCCTTCATCAATATTTCTAAAATCGTTTTCAATTATTTCTTTTACATCTCCAAAAGATACCAAACCCTTTACATTTTCTGCAATAAAAACTTTAGGTTTTGTAATTTCTATAACTTCTTTCATCCAAAGGTAAAGCATACCTCTGGTTTCTGTTGTTGGAACATCAAAATCTTCTTTTTTGCCATTATGACTTTTCTCAGAGTTAAAACCTCTTCTTTTCCCTGCCACACTAAAATCTTGGCAAGGAAACCCTCCCGTTACGATATCAACATTTTCAGGGAAATTATACTCACCCTTTTTATATGCCTTTACAAGATCAACAATGCTTTCTAAATGAAATATATTATCTGGATATCCATATTTTTTAAAATATGAATTCCAAGCAGTTTTTGCGATATCCATAATATCATTGGCAAAAACCAAATCAAAATCAGTTGGCTGTAGTTCTATAAAATTATTCGATTCGTTTTTTACCCAATCTGGATGAATATCTTTATTAACGCATGCAGAAGGTACTTTGAACCTACCTTCAAAGCCCAAATCCATTCCTCCACACCCACTAAAGAGCGATAAAACTTTTTTATTTTTTCCTTTTCTTGAATCAATAACTTTATTGCTCATATCTTGATTATACATAAAATACTTAAAAAAGTCTGGTTTGTGTTAGAATGTTAAGAGTAAGGGGTTTGATAGCATGGCTGATATTTATACACATTTAAGAGAGCTCGGGGTGGCTTTTTCTTTCTTCAATAAGAAAGATTTATCTAATATTACACCTAAATATTTTTATGAAATATGTAATAAAAATATAGGTATGCCTTGTGAATTGACAATGCAAATGATCGCATCAAATTCAAATAGTTTTAATGAAAAAGAATTGATTATATTAAAAAATGCTTTAAAATTGGGAAACCTAATAAAAGAAAAATTTAACATAAAAGATAATCCTAAAATTACTTGGGTAGGTTGTGATACACAGTCAGATACCCCTATTGATTTAATTATTAATCAGTATAAATTTTCTTTAAAAGAAGAGAGCTTTATATTAGAAAATATGGGATTGTATAAATTATTGAATATACTATTAAATACAGATAAATATAAAAAAGGTAGCACGCATATTTTTAAAGAATTTGCTAATGCCGAATTTGAAAATTGGTTTAACGTAACTTGCAAATGTTTATTGAAAGATGGACCGAATTTATTTGAAAAAACGAGAGAAAATAAATACAACGTAATAGGTGAAATCCATAATAATTCAATTGTTTTAAGTTACAATTCTACTGACAAAGTTAAGTTTGATGATGTTCACAGATTAAGTTATAGCGAATTTAAAAATAGAACAAATAGTAATTTAAGAGAATATGTGTTTAGCAAATGGATAAAAAATGCTGTTGAAGATGACGAAGATTATATAAAAGCAAAGAAGGACTGTGCAATTGCAGCAGGCCAAAATATTATTAATTTAGTATCTAAATGTCAAGGAACATCTCCGATCGGACTTATGAGATTTTTCAGAATTGAAGATGAAGAATATTACTACGCAAAAACAACAAATACTTCTGTTGCTATATATAAAGTCCCCAAATTAAGTGATGCCAATAATGATATTGTTATAAACAAAGTTTGGATTGAAGTTCCAAAATCACAATTGAATTTTTATACTGAAATAATCAATAAAGCTAACGGTTGCAAGATTATTTTTAGAAATGAATTAAGGTATTCACATGGTCAATTTAATGGTACACCTGAAGCCAAATGTTATATAGATAGAAATGCTTGCGATTTAACAACTATGTATCAAAGAATTGTATAACCGAGTATTTGTGTTGCTATGTAAACTTTTAATGCTTTCTGTGTGCTTTCACGCTAATGTGTTTCCTGATATAAGGAGGAAATATGAAAGAAGTTAACGGATACAACATTAGCGAGCAGGAGTTCAAGAAAGCCAGTAAGTGGGCAGAAGATGTGTATAATATTGCCGTCATTGTTGATTACTTTGTCGGTAATCAGCCGGAAATAGAAGAGTGCTATAACCTTGCTCCGGTTATTAAAAATTTAAGAAATAATGCGGATTTATTAAATGCATTTTTTATTGATGCCGAGGAAAATAAAAATTAACTCTTCGCTCTCATGTCAAACGTTGTTCAAAAAGTGTTCAACCGGTCGATTAAGATGGGGTAAATGTAATTTATATATAAAACCTCATTTGAATATATTTAAAACCGTTAAAAAACGATTTTAAAATTTTAATCCTCATAAGTTATTCCTAAAATTTTCTCTTCAATTTCTCTTATAACTTCAGGAGATAGTCCTTCAGGCTTTGTCATTTCCGGCATGTGTTTCTCGCTTGTTACTTTATCTTCGTATATTTTCACATTTTTAAGCATTGTCATAATTTTAGTTACTGCGTGCATTCTTGAAGGCTCAATCTTTTCACCTTTTGCCATATCATTTTGTATGGAATCTAACAAACTTCTTCCGAATTTATACAAATCCTCATGAAAAGTTGTATGAGTTTTAAGATATTCAGACCTTTTAACATCCCAATTGTCTGCCGCTTTCCAACGGCGAAGAGTTCTTTCATTCACATTCAACCTTTGGGCAATATTTTCCAATGTCATTAATTTTTCAATATATAGTTTTGCGGCAGACTCTGCCAATAATTGTTTTTTCATGATTACTCCTTACTTTCTAAAATTTTATTGAGCGGATTATAATTTCCGTTATCCAAATTTGCGATTAAATCTTTGTATATTCTTATAAAATTGGGTAAACCATAGTATCCTAATGCTTTTTGAATAAAAGTAATTGGAACATTTTGTTTTAAGCACATATTAACAAAATTATGCTGTAAATCGCTTGGGTGCAGTCTTACTATCCCAAGATGTGCAGATAATCCTCTTAATACAACATTTTCTATATCCTGTTGAGGAGATTTTGGAGAGTCAAATTTGAATACAAAATCCGTTAATTCAGGATTTGTTCCTTCAAATTTCTTTTTCAAAATACCGGAAATATTGTCATCAAATTTTAATTTTCGTATTGTTGATCCGCATCTATTCATAACAAGACGTTGTTCGTATAGAAAATATTTCAAAAATATCGTATTCTCTTCAAAATTCATTCTTTCCCAAGTTAAAGCTAATATTTCAGGAACACTTGCTCCTGTGGATAAAGTCAAATAAATTACAGGGAATGCCGCAGGATATTTTTTCTTACAAATATTTAGTAATTCGGCAATTTTCTCATCTGATAAAATATTCATATCAACGCTATAAACTTTTTGTTTAGAGTTATTTCTTACAACAAGACTATTTGTTAAAGGACAAACGTTTTTTATAATTAATTTCAGTAATGTAATATAAATATTTACTGATACTAATTGAAATCCGCTATCAAACATACTTTGTTTAAATTGAGCTACAACTTTTGTTGTTATTTCTCTTATTGATAAATTATCGAAATACGGTTTTAAATGGTTTTTATAATTAGTTTTATCGTGCATTAATCTTTCAAGTTTATTTTCCATTTTTAGATGTTTTAAATATATGTATGCGGCTTTCTCAAACTTCATATCAAGAGGTTCTTTTACTTTAATTGGCTCAAATTTAGGCTTTTGAGCCTCAATATTATTTCTGAAATATTCAATTTGCTCTTTTGTAAATTCCGTTCTTACTTTTCTTACAAATGGGGTAGAAGTGTAAGCGTAAGGTTGCTCAATCTTTTGCTCTGATTGTAATTCTTTTTGAGCTCGGTATATTGCTTCTTGAGCGGATAATTTTTCATTAGTTAAATAATATTTTTTGAAACAAGTATATATTTCATCAGGAATAGCAACTGTTATATGCTTACTGAATTTTGGAAGAATTCCTTTAAAACCGTATTGTTTATATTTTTGTCGGATTCTTGTAAAAGTTGAAGGTGCAATTCTTGGATAACCGGAGGTTTCATTAAACAATTCTACAACTTTATTTATATTTTTAGTTCCTGCTTGGTGGATTAAGTTTAATAATCCCACATAAGCTCTTACCCGATTTTGAGTTTCTTCTCCAAATTTCAGAAAATCCTCATAACCTTCCTCTTCCTCTATAACTATCGGTTTAATTTCGCTTATTGTATCATCCCCGTCATTATTGGTAATTTCAGCAGATTTTTTAGTATTGAAAAAATATGTATTATTATTTTTCAAAATAATTTGTTGTTTAATTAAATCCGATAAAATCTCCGTAACTTCTTTTTCGTCAAGTTCTGATACTACTATTAATTCATCAAGATTAAATTTATCTAATCTTCTTGCTGTTTTTATTATTAAATCTCTATTTTTCAATGGTCAATCCTTTCACTTGTTTTACATCAATTTTGTTTAATCCGTTTGTCGCAGCCAAATTTTCAAGTAATGAAATTCCTTTTATAATCTGGCGGAAGCGGTTAGTTTTTTCAAAAAATATTTCTTTTGCTTCATCTGTTATCTTTATTTCGGATAATTCTTCAACAATTACCTCCATATCCTCTTTAGAAAAAGGTTTAAATTCTATAATTTCAGATAACCTGTCGTACAGATGTCTGTATTTACCGAGTTTTGTTTTGGCTTCCTGCATTCCGATTAATACAACAGGTGTTCCTGTTAAATCGTGTACATCTCTGATAGTCTCAATAATTTTATTGCGGCTTATCAGGTAATCAATTTCGTCAATGATAATTACTTGCGGTTTTAGTCTTAAATGAGCAATACATTGTTCCATAAGGTTAGCCATTTTTCTTGATGGTGATTCTCCGAGTTCAAAAACAATTTTTTCCATTAGCCATCGACTGGTCATTTTGTTTTGGGCTCTGACATAAACGGCATCATTTCTTGTAGCCCACCATACGGCAGTTTGAGTTTTTCCTAATCCGGGATCGCCATAAACTAATCCCATTTTTGGAACTTCATTGGATTTGTCTATCAGATTATTCATTAGTCCGATAAAGTTTTTGACATTACGAGTTTTAACAAACAATTTATGCATCAATTACCTCCTTATCACTTTCATCACAGTATATTAATTCGTATTCACCAGTTTTCCTGTATTCTTCAATCCAGTCTTGTTCGTCTTTGGTTAGAGTATCTTTTTGGAGTAAATATTCATATTTTTCGTATTTATTTTTGAAAATTCCATTGAAAATTTCTTTATTTGCTTGCTTTTTAACCTCAATACTAAATTCTTGTATCTCATCTTCTTCCTGTTTCTCAGGTAAATCCATTGTTAATAACGGATTATGAACTTGAGTTCTTTTTAAGTGATTTACAAATTCAGTTTCTGTTCTTTTTTCCAATTGTTTTTTAAGTTTTGTTTTTTGTTTTAAATCTTCAATATCTTTAGCATTTCCAAGATAATTCGCTAACGGGTCTGACGGATCTACTCTTTTAGCTTCGCAAATAAACTCACCGCTTAATTTATAAACTTTAATTGAACTTAAATTAAACAGGCTGTATTTTATAATTACATTTTTCTTATAACCATATAGAGCTTGGTCAAAATAATCGTTTTTCAAGAATTTTATTCCGTTTCTCTGAATATTCTTGATTTTGCGAGCCATCATAAGGTCATCCAAAGTTTTGATATTAACTCCCTCGCCTCTGCCGGCATTAATGACTTCCCCTATGGTCTTACCTTCAACATGTGGACAGGGTTGTTCATAATGATATTTTTGCAACCAAGCATTTAAAACCAAAATAACTTGCTCTATTGTCGGAATATTTAATTTGAATAACTCTTTATGGAGTTTTTCGTTCCTTTTTAATTGAGCCGGCTTTTTAATAATACTTGTTCCTGTGTATGACGGGAGCATAACTTCAAAACTGTCTTGTAATTCCCTGAATAATCTTTCAATAGGTTTTGCTTTTGCATTATATGGTTTTGCAGATATAGCTTGAATACCAAGATTTTTGAATAAACCTGATATCCCATCCTCTGTAAAATATTTCGCTTTAAAAGCTTTACCGTTATCTTGATATACAAATCTTGGAACTTTACCGAGATTTATAATTGAATTTCTTAACGCAGAAGCAATACATTGAGTATTTTCTTCAAGCATTATTTCAAATCCTACAAAGCCACTCGATTTCCAATCCTGATATGCAACTAATGTTGGTCTGACAGGATTTCCTGTATATGGATTTTTAACAAAAAATGCTAATCTATGTCCATCGCCAATAATGACATCTCCAACTTCCAGTTTTGAAACATCTCTTGTAATATATGGGAGAACTTTATCGTGCAGAGCCTTATTTCCTTCTCTTGCCTCTACCCAAACGTCATAGTGTTCAGCCTTATAATTATTCGCAAATCTTCGGTAAGTTAAATCACAGCATAAATTTTCATATCCTCTGCCTTTTAACGCCATTTTAGTATATTTAATAGCTTTTCCAATATTTAACTGCTTTGGATGTAAGAGATTTTTTAGTAGTTCTGATTTCTCAGCTTCAGTTAGTAGTGTCTTTGTTGTTTTGGCTCCAAATGTGTAATTATTTATTAAACTATGCCAATCGTCATTATATTCCCGAAGTTTTTTATGCCATTCGTAAATTGTACCGATAGCAACTTTGCCTATTGCAACAAATAAGTTTTTGCATAAACAATTATTATTGTAGGCATCAAGAAAATCTTTTCCTGCTTGTGTTTTGTTGTTTTTTTTATTCCTGAATTTATCCCAATTTTTAATCAGGTCATATTTTGCAAGAGCCAATTTCTTTTGCTCTTCAGGAACAACATAATTAATTGGAACAAGTGCCGTCGATTTTTCTCTACGTTCTGTTACTTTTTTTCTAACACTTTCTTCCAAAGATGTTACTAAAATTTCATAAGATTTTGAACTTTTCCTTACCACATACTTCTTTTTTCGTATAGCCTTGCGAATTGCTCTTTCAGATACACCTTTGATTTCAGCGAGTTCTTTTGTTGTAATCCAGTCTACATTTGAATTTTGCATAATTTTTCTCCTTTCACACATTAACTCTGCTCCCCAGAAATTGGTAGTCAATGTATCCATATCGAAACATATCAACAAGTGCCATTTCAAACCTACAAAAACAAAGATTTTGTTGTATTGCAAAGGCAAAATTTTTGTATATAATAGTGACCTTTTTCAAACGGAGCAAAAGCGGAACCAAACGGAACCGAAATTAGTTCCGTTTGTTATATAATGAGGTAAAGGGGTAATCATGGCTATAAAATTAAAACCTGAACCTGTATGGGCAAAATATATAACAGAGGATAATCTTCCAACAGAAGATTTAAAATTGCTTTGCGAAATTATTGGATTAGAAGCAACTAAGAAATTGATGTTTAATGCTGCAGGAGACAAGTTTTCAATCCATGCTCACTGTAATCAACCATATAAAAAACAGTATATTATAGATAACTATACTGCGACAAGAAGAAATATAATCGAGCTAGTTAAAGCTTGTGATACAACTCAAAGATATGTTTATAAGGTAATTAAAGAACATGTTGAGGGGAAGAATAAAAAGTAAATTTATTTATTCTTAATTATATTCAAGAAAGTTCTATTTCTTAACTCGGCATCTATACATATTGAATCAATAGACATAATATACAAATGTACAGGTATTTTGTTGCTATTTTTATCTTCAATATTTTCATTATAAATATAGAAAATAGGATAATCTCCGAATGAAATTGTTTTAACACCCGCTTGTTTACTTAAGTTTTTTGCCATTTGTTCGTTTATGTTTAATACAACATAGCCAAATGCCATTCTTACATTATCCATTGTTTCTACAACAGGATAAATATTCCTTGATAATTCGTATATTCCAACACCATTTTGTAACTCTTTTGCATTTGGGCTTTTAAACTCTATAATAACAACATCTTTTGTACTGTTGTTTACATTATTATAAAAAATTGCAATGTCGGGTTCGCAGTTATCATTATCAATATTACGATTTTGCTCTTTTGTAATATATTCCTTAATTGTTTTTAATTTTTTGTCACTAAATGCACAATTATATGTTAGAAATTTATCATCAAATAGCCATAAATTAGTATCATATATACTAAAATCTTCTTGTTCGGAATTACTAATGATTCCCATTTTCATAAATAAGTTATGTAAATCCGCTTCAGTTGTTTCTTGATCGTTCTTGACCTTTTGTATAGCTTTAATAATTTGTTCTCTATATAAAAAATATTGAGCAAGTTCTCTGGCTGAAAGGTCATTAATCTTTGTAATATTATCAATAAAAACTTTTTTATTTGTATGCTTATTATTTTCAAGCATTTTTATGAAATTTGCTTTTACTTTTTCTTTTTCATCAATAAATTTTTTCTGTGCACTCTTAATGACGTCTGATTTTACTTTAATTTGAGTATTATCTTCTTTTATATATTTCGCTAAATATGGATATTCATCTATACTTTCTTCAATAATTTTTTGATTGTCATTTGCAAGTGCTGGATATTTTTCAAGCAAAATAGTTTCTATAACATTTCTTAAATGCTCATTAATATATGGTATTGGCAATGGATTAGTTATTGTTTTATTATTATCACTCATGCTGAAAATGAATTCATTCCATTCATTATTGGTTCGTTCATTAAAATATTCGGAAGTTAAAAGCATTATAGAAGAATCATTATTTGGCAAAAGTTTTGGTACTATTGATTTTGTAAAAGGCTTAACGGTTCTTCCATGAGCACAATAAAAATGCTTATGAATATTTTTCCCATTATTTTCAAAGGCATAATATAAAGAAAAGTCATATTTTATCTGTTGCTCTTCATCAATGCTACTATATATTGAAAAATTTTTCTCACTAAACTTAACAATATTTTCATTATTGATAGTTGTCGTATGGTCACCCAATTTTAGAGTTATATTGAATTTTGCTCCTGAATTGTTAAGCAAAAACAGTTTAACTGATAAGTAATCACTAATTATTTCTTTTATTTGTTCAATATCTGTTATTAAACTCTCATCAGAGTCTATTAATTTTTCATTATTATATTTTTTATAATAATCCGTATTAATATCGTTGAAGTTAACAATTGTTTGTTGCTGATTATTATTATTTTCAATTTTTATGTTATTTTCAGAAAAATTCCTATTGAAATTAAATGAGACTTTTTCGGTTCCTGTATAACTAACTATATCAATATTCCCAAATATTTTTAACCAAGTAAATCTTCCAATTCCTTTACAGCCAATTTTTTGTTTATAAGAAGATAAATACTTTGAAAATGATTCTCTATTGTCTTTATTAAAACCGACTCCATTATCAGTTACAGAATATCCAATAATAGACACTCTTTTGACATTATCAAACAAAGTTCTTTGAGTATCCGTTTTAATATCTATATCAATTTTTGTTGCTTGTGCATCAAGGGAATTAATTATTGCTTCAAATAACGGTTGAAAAAAAGTTATATTCTCATTAATTTGTCCAAGAATACTTGAAATATCAACTTTCATAAAAGCTTGATTTTGCATAGGAACCTCTTTTCGATAATATTCTATCATAAATACAAATATGAATTTCAAAAGTTCGGTTCCGTTTAGGTTCCGCAAAAAGTTCCGTTAAGGTTCCGTTTTGTAACAGAAAAATAATTCTTTCCGGAACCTGTGTTACTATTTTATACAAAAAGTCCGATGTTTGTCATAGGCTATTGTCTTACGGAAATAAGACTTTACGGCATATCAATATGAAAAATTTGACATTTACTGGACTTAATTTAGACGAAAATCGGACATACCGGACTTTTCTGGAACCCTAAATTATTATAAAATACCTTTAAGTTTAGGGGCTTTGAGCCTAGTTCCCCTTTTCTGTATTGTCCTGTTTGTTTACAACTGCAAATGTAAAGGCATAGATACTAAAAAAGAGCCGTTTAATAAGGCTCTTTCTTTTTAGTGGGGCGGGTGGTGGGATTCGAACCCACGCATATCGGAACCACAATCCGAGGTCTTAACCACTTGACGACACCCGCCATTACCGCTCTTTATTCTTTATCCGCTTCCGCTAAAATCTTTGCATCTGCTTCACAACTCTTAGAACTTCGTTCCTTTCCGCTGTGTCTTTTAGTATCTGCTAAAAATATTTTTTTGTCAATATATTTTGTTCTATTATCCCTTAATATCATTATATAAAGTCCGGATATCTGTTTTTAACTGTCCAAGAATCTACTCTTTCCATCCAAAGCTCATCTGTTCTCCGATTATAATATTCGAAAAGTTTTTTATTCTTTTCTGCAAATTCTTGATTATCTAAATTTCTCCAATCTAAGTCAAGCTTTACGTACCATGAAAAAGCTCGCTTTGAATGTATTAACCAATTTTCTATTTCTTCTTCTTTATCATTTATTCCGTTGATAATTACGTATTTATTAATTACCCTGTATGGAGCATTCTTCTTTACTGTATCAACATACTTTCTTATAACTTCTAAATGCTTTTCATAAATATTAACCCCTTTTATTTGGTTGTATATTTCTTTTGAACCTGCATCACAAGCTATTTCAAGTGTGATTTTTTCTTTCTTCAAAAGTTCATTGATGTTTTTATTGAATTTTACTCCTGAACTCATCATGAAAATTTCGCAAACCGGATTTTTTAAAAATAATTTAAGAATGTCATCTATTTCTTTTAAACAAGTAGGTTCACCTCCACTTATAAATATATTTGGATTGTCAAATTTTTTCTTTTTAAACATTTCTTTAAGCAAAGGAAATATCTCATATTTCGCTGCAATATGTTTATCTCCGCAATAATTTTCAGAATTCTTGGAAAAATCACAGTAAACGCATTTTAAATCACAGGCTGTAGCGTGTTCTATTCGTAAAAATTTTATTGGTGTGTTTTCCCATTCCTTTTTTTGTAGTCTATAACACCCTTCACATTCTTTGGGAATTTCACCTTGTTTACATTTTTCAATCAAAATTTGTCGATTGTTCTCAATGTCTGATAATGAAATTTTTTTATCAGGGATTAAAATCACAGGTGCGTTTTGTTTATCATGACAACAAACAACTTTGTCAGGATAAAAAGCAATTGCCGAATGTATGTATTCACAACAAGTGTATTCCACGATAACTCCTTAAAAACTATTTAGATTTCGCATTTTTTTATAGTATTTTTTGAGAATTTCTTCAGTTAATGTCGGCGGAATGTACGAAACACATTTGCTGTTCACCGCAGTCAAAAACGTTCCGCCTTCTTGTTTTGCAAGGTCATATCCGACGGTATGATTAAGCGGAATATAATGACTTATATAGTTATGCGACATATAAGGTTTTAACTCCGCCAAAAGCTGATAGGAATTTTCAAGACTTTCTTCTGTTTCTCCGGGGAAGCCTATAAGCCAAAGCCCTGAAATAGAAACATATTTTGATAACGTTTTGATTTTTTCTCTAATATCATCTACTGTAATTTTTTTGTTCATGTTCGCCAGAATTCGATTATCTCCGGATTCTATCCCAACTTCAATTCTGACGGGTTTGTACATTTCAACTAATTCTGTTAATAATTTTAAATCTGATTTGATGTGAAAATTGAAAATACTTTTTCCAACAATTGGAATGTGTTGTCTTTGGCATTCTTCAAGAATTGCCTTAGGGTGTTTGAGATTTAAGGCAAAGATATCGTCCATAAATCTTACTGTATTGTATTTTTCTAATACCATTTTTATGATTTTGGACATTCTTTTTGCCGAGAAAAAGGAAAGATGTGATTCTGTATTATTGCAAAAATGACATTTGAACGGACATCCTCTTGCCGACATTATAAAATCATTTTCATTTAATTTCTCAAAATCTTTTTTATCCCACGCAGGGTAATTTTCATAATCTATTTCATCACTTTCCGTATAGCAAAATTCTGCCGGAGCTTTCTCAATACAAACACCCAATGATGTTACAATATTTTCTTCTTCCGGTGTTAAAATGTGAGTCCATTTTCCACCTAAAATAATCTTTGAATTTGGATAAAATTCCCGAAGTTTTTTTAGTTGCTCATATACACTTCCGCCATAGCCGGTAACACAGCTTAAACCAACAATATCATAATCTTTTCTTTTTGGTAAATCAGGATATCTGCACACATCAACCTTTACTCCGAATTTTCTTATGTATGGAGCCATGTCAAATATTGCAATCGGATTTACAGGGTCAAATGTAAGGTTTTCAGGGTCAACGAAGAGCATTCTTTTTAATGTTCTGAAAATCGGAATGCCCATGAATTTTACCATTTTGAAATGCTTTGACGAAATTGTCGAAAAAATAACTTTGTTTTTAAACAAAAAATCATGCTTTGTATGACACCAAGAATATCTTTCTTTTTCAGTCAAAAACTTTAAAGACTTGATAAAACTGACAATATCATCATATTTCATGAGAAAAATATATCATTTTAAAGACTATTTGTCAAAATAACATTTAAGTTATGAGCACATGCTAAAGATGCTGTCGTTTTGTCCTCCGCTGAAGTTTACGCCGGCAAAACCGCTTGAACCGGTATCAAATGATGAACCGAATATTGAGCCGGCAGTATTGCTGCTTGGAGAATTATCATAAATACTTGCTGTATGATGTGTTTCAGTATTTATTTTTGTTGAATTGTTTATCGGTGATGCAAACGGATTGCTTGTATCATGTTTTGTTGCAGATATGAATACGTTATCGCTTTTAATTTGCTTTAACGAATTATCGAGAACTCTTGAGTCAAAAGCAGATGTTCCGAATTTTTTATCCAATATTTTGGAAAAATCTTTTAATCCGAACGGGTTATCGACTGAATTTGCCGGTTTGGGAATTTTTATTCCGTATGCTTCAAGGCTGTTCCTTCTGACGATTGCCATCTCTACTCCTGTAATCTCATTTAATCTCTCTTGATTTAATAAAGTATTTTTTGTGTTAAAAATTTACTTTTTTTTGAACAATGTTAAGATATGTGAACATGCTAAACATGTATAGAATAAGGAAATTGGGGGAAATGATGACTTTTTAATAAATATCATTAATACTTTAAATATAGGAATTTGATAAAACCTTCTTGAAAGATAGAAACTTACGTCAGATAATTAAAGAAGATAAGGGGTAAGGGGTAAAAATGTATAACGGAGTTTATCCTGCTTATATAAGACCATATACGCAAGTTAAACAAAAATCCATAAAACGTACCGGAGAAGAAGAACAACAGCAGCAATCGGCAGGTTCTTCCGCAAGTCGTGAAGAAATGGAAAACAGAGGCCGTAATACAGCTGCTGTATCTAATTATCGTTTACCGGGATACAAAAGTTATCAAC
The DNA here is from genome assembly GCA_051875105.1 of Candidatus Gastranaerophilaceae bacterium. Taxonomy (GTDB): domain Bacteria; phylum Cyanobacteriota; class Vampirovibrionia; order Gastranaerophilales; family Gastranaerophilaceae; genus RUG841. The sequence goes on along the minus strand of JBJEGN010000116.1, from coordinate 7,489 downwards.
CTCAAATTCAGGCTGCAAGAAAAAATATTAGTGATGCAAAACAAGTACAAAATCCGAATGCTCAGTCTATTAATATCGCTCAAATTGTGACTGATTTCAGAGGAACTGCTAATGCTGTCGGTGCTCCCAAAGAAGTTACGGATGAAGTTTTTGCATATTTAGATTTAATTCAAACTCAATCTACTAAAGATATTCCTAACCAGAAAATTATTCAATCAAATTTGAGAAATGCTTCACAAGTTTTAGACGGTTATATTTCAAAAACGTTAAAAACTCAATCAAACGTTGTCGAAAACTGGGTTGATGCTTTATTTTTACAAAAAATTGATTACAAATCCGATCCTGATGCAATAAATGAAACATTTAAATTGAATTTAGGTGAAGAAGATGAACAGAAAAATGTTAATCAAACTTCGCAAATAAAAGAGGATGTTCTGCAAAAAGAAACTGAAAATATTTCTACAAGAAATTATATCCCTAATGATGAGAAAATGAAGAGTTTGTTTATCAATGCAAAAAAATCTGTTAATACAAAAGATACAAAAAATGCTTTGATTTCTTTAAAAAAGGCTTTGAACTATGCACAAGAAATCGAAGATACAAGAATGCAGTCGATGATATATTTTGAAACTGCTGATTTGTATAATAAAAACGGTCACTATACTCAGGCTTTAAAGGGATATAAGATTGCAGCCGATTTGGCTACTGATGAAAATCTTATTGCAAAATCTTATATGAAAACAGGTAAGATTTATGATGAAGCCGGACTGGTAGAGCCTGCAAGAAATCATTGGTTCTCTGCAATAGGATATGCCGGAGAAAGTGAAAATATTCCATTACAAGTTAAAGCTTTAGGTAATTTGGCAAATGTTCAAAGTGAATTTTATGACAAGAAAACGGCATACGCTTTTACAAACCTTGCAAATAGCCTTGCTGAAGAAACTAATGATAACAAGGTAAAAGGTTATTCTTATAAAAAGTCTTCACAAATCAGTGAATATTTGGAAGATGATTCTAAAGCTTTGGAATATTTAAAACTTTCGACAAAGGCATATACAGTCGCAAAAGAAGATAAAAAGGTAATTGATAATTACATTTCTGCTGCTGATATAATGATTAATGTAGGTAATTCTACAAAAGCTCGAGCCTTGTTGAATAAGGCATTTTTAACTGCAATAGAATCTGATAATACAGATATTTTAACTACAATTTCCAATAAAATTGCGAAATTGGCTGCGTAGTCTATTGCTTGCTACTATTTTTCTGCCTTACAAATATATACATTCTTTGTGTGCCAGTCTACAGTGTCTTTGTCTTGAGTTAAACTGTTAATTTTTTCGTATTTTACTAATTTTATTTTAAAGGTATTTTCCAATTGTTTTTTCATTCTAAAATCATCAAGTTGCCCAATAATATAAATATTTTCTTTGTTTCTGATTTCCTTTTCAATATATTTTGTATAGTTATCTAAAGAAAAGAACTCTTCTCTTATATATGTATATTCTGCGTTAGGATTTTCAATCGCCAAATATGATAAAGTATTGGAAAGAAGGATTACCAAAGAGTTCTCGGCTAAGTTTAACTTTGGAATAATTATTTTTTCGTGAGTTTTTTCATTAAGAAGCGGTGAATAATTAAAAAAGGAAAAAAATAAAATTATCACAGTGAACATTTTCTTTTCGTAAACATTATTAATATTAACGTATGTAAAAATACTGTAAGAAGCTAAAACAATAATTGTTCCCGACAAAACTAACGTTGATAACAAGTATCTTAAAACACAAATACTGTTACTCCATAAAATGTAACTTATGAAAATGAATAACAACAATGCTTTTAATCTGTAATTTAATTTTAAGTTTGATTTTGCCTTGTCAGTCGTAAACCATATACACAGCCATCCGAAAGATAAAAATGCAAGTATATGTTTAAAGTCAAAAAATGGCATACCTTCTACAAGAAAGGATTTCATACTCCATACAAAAGGGTTTATATAAAGTGAATTATACCATTTTGGTTCTAAACCTTCTCTGACAATTTTTGATAAATACAAAAATAAATTGCCTGATGTCAGATTGTTAATATCTAAAAATGATAACTCATTCATTTTTTTTAAAAAGAGGAAAATGAAATATCCGTCAGAAATTAAAAATCCTATTATCGAAAAAATTGAAAATGTGATAATTGTTTTTAAAAATAAATTCTTTTTTTTGAGAATTTTATGAAAAAATAAAATTATTAAAAATAAAGTAAATATGTAAAAATTAAATTTTAGTCCAAAAGATACTCCGGCTAAAAATGCCGACAAAATAATATATAAAGTCCTTTTGAGAGTATTTTTTACTATTAAATTTTTTGTTAATAATAAAAATGCCGAGAGATTTAAAATTGCAATTTGAGTATCATTGAATGTTGAATTAAATATTGAAATAAGAATACAATCACATATGCCTAAAACAGTTGCAATAAAAGGATAGAATAAACCTTTTAAAGGTGTTTTTTGTAAGAAGAATATATTTATTTGAAAGACTAAAAAAGCAAGTATAGCACAATAAATTCCCTGACAAAAACAAATAAGATAAGGTGTGTTTAACCAATTTTTAAACATTAAAAAGTAAGGAATATCTAAAATAGGATTTAAAAAAGAATGAATACCGCAAGGTGCAATATCTGTATTAATCCTGCCTGTCAAAAAAGCAAAAGGAATATATAAGTGGTAGTTCAAAAAATCGAAGTCAATGGCAATCCCTTGATAAACAGAAATAAATCCGAATATCAAAAAAAAGAAGAAAAAAATTAATATATTTGCAGTAAATGATAATTTCTTTTTTTGCACTTTGAAAAAAACACTCCGTAAACGAAATCGAGAGAAAAAGAAATGGAATTATTAATTCCATTTCCTTCCGATACAAATATATTCGACACCCTGTTCACGAAGTCGTCTTCCGTTATATTGATTTCTTCCGTCAATAATAAGAGGTTGTTTCATAAGGGATTTAACTTTGTCAATATCAGGTCTTCTAAATTCATTCCATTCTGTTAAAAGCAAAAGACAATCAGCATTTTCAAGTGCATTGTATGAGGATTTTGCATAAGTTATTTTATCCCCGAAAATGTCTTTAGCCGTATCCATAGCTTTGGGGTCGTAAGCTTGAACTTTAGCACCTTTTTCAAGTAATCCGTTGATAATTGTAATAGCCGGGGCATCGCGCATATCGTTTGTTTTGGGTTTAAATGCCAATCCCCAAACAGCAATCGTTTTTCCTTCCAGATTTTCACCGAGTCTTTTTGTTATTTTTTCAAGAAAATGAAGTCTTTGATTTTGGTTTGTTGCATTAACGGCTTTTAAAATATCATTTTTACAATTATGTTCTTCCGTAAAAGCAATTAAGGCATTTACATCTTTTCCAAAGCAACTTCCGCCAAAACCAATCCCCGGAAAAAGGAATTGAGTACCTATTCTGCTGTCTGTAGTAATCCCGACACGAACCATTTCCGCATCAGCACCGACTTTTTCACAAAGATTCGCAATTTCGTTTATGAATGAAATTTTTGTTGCAAGAAAGGCATTTGCTGTATATTTTGTCATTTCAGCAGATTTTACATCCATTAAAATAACTCTGTTAGCCGTTTTCAAGAAAGGAGAGTAAATTTCTTGCATAATTTCAGTTGCTTTTTTTGAATTTGAGCCTATTATAACTCTGTCAGGATAAAGAAAGTCATCAACTGCCATACCTTGTTTTAAAAACTCAGGATTTGAAACGACATCAAATTCACAGAATGTATTTTTCTTTATGATTTCCGTAACCTTTTCTGCCGTCCCGACAGGAACAGTAGACTTGTCAACAATTACCTTGTAGCCGTTCATAGCTTTTGCTATGCTTTCCGCAACTTGAAAAACAACTGATAAATCACAAGAACCATCATCATCTTGAGGTGTGCCAACAGCAATAAAGCAAACTTGAGAAGCCTTAACCGCTGCGTCTAAATCGCTTGAGAATTTTAATCTGTCTTCTGCAACATTTACTTTTATAAGTTCTTCAAGTCCCGGTTCGAAAATCGGAATAATGCCGTTTTCTAACTTTTTCAATTTTTCAAGATTGTTATCAACACAAATGACTTCGTTTCCCATGTCAGCAAGACAAGTCCCAGCCGTAAGCCCTACATAACCAGTTCCTATAATACAAATTTTCATACTTTAAATCCTCTCTCGATAGTTTTTATTATAACAAAGTTTTTTTAAATAAAAAAGATATATAAATTTTTTTTAAAAACGACTTGAAGTTTTATAGACATTCGTCTATAATAAAAATATGCTTACACAAAAACAAAAAGAATTTTTTGAAAAACTAAAAAAACAGTACGGTAAAGATGTTTTGCCGAGCTTGGAAACAATTGCTCATCAATTTGGATTTAAGCACAAAAATTCTGTGTGGCAGTATTTCAATAAATTCAAAGAAGAAAATTTAATATGCGAGGAAAATAATCGTTATAAAATAAACAAAAATTTATTTGGAGCGATACAGATGATGTCGAGTGTGAGAGCAGGTTTTGCGACTGCAGGAGAAGATTATGTTGAAAAAAGGGTGTCTTTAGATGATGAATTCAATATAGATAATCCTTCAACATTTTTGTTTAAAGTCCGAGGAGATTCGATGGTAGATTTAGGAATTTTCGAGGGAGATACTGTTGTTGTAAACAAGTGTAGTTATGCAAATAGCGGAGATATAGTTTTAGCTTACATAGATGGCGGATACACCTTGAAAACACTAAGAAAAAAAGGCAGTGATGTTTGGTTGGAACCTGCAAATCCTGAATATCCGATATTAAGACCGAAAGAAACGCTTGAAATTTTTGGAACGGTTAAAGGTATAGTAAGAAAAATTTAATATACAACATGCGGGCAAATTCCCCCATTTTTGCCCGTTTTTTTTTGCTTGAAAGGAATACAAATGAAAAAAATTTTAGCATTAGCGGATTGCAATAATTTTTTTGTATCTTGTGAAATATTAAAAAATCCGAATTTAAAAGGTAAGGCAGTATGTGTTTTGAGCAATTGTGACGGATGTGTGATTTCGAGATCAAAAGAGGCAAAAATGCTTGGGGTTCCTATGGGATATCCTTTATTTAAGGCAAAGGAAGAGTTTCCTAATGTTGTTTATTTATCGTCGGATATGAAGTTTTATCACGAGATGTCCAATCGAGTCAGGAAAATTTTGAAAGATTTTTCTCCTGTAGTTGAAGTTTGTTCAATAGATGAGGCATTTTTAGATGTAACAGGTTTGGATAAAGTTTATGATGTTGAAGGATATGAGCAATTAGCTAAAATATTGTCGGCAAATATTTTAGAAAATACGGGACTTCCTGTTTCAGTAGGTATTGCGAATTCTAAAATTTTGTGCAAAATTGCAACTGATAAAGCGAAAAAAGGAACGTTTTACTATTATATTCCTTTTGGAAACATAGAAGAAGAAATTTCAGGCTACAGTGTGGAAAAGATATGGGGGATTGGAAGGAATACAGCATCATTATTAAAGGGACATGGGCTTTATACAGCAGATGATATATTGAAAAAAGATAAAGAATTTTTTGAACATTACATGGGAAAAAGAGGTTTAGAATTAAAATTTGGGCTTGCAGGTGAAGATACAATGCCTGTTTCTTCCGAGGAAGCTAAACCCAAATCTATTCAAAAGACAGAATCCTTCAGGCAGGTTACAAATGATAAAGAACTTTTAAAAGGTAGTATTCTTGAGCATTTGCATAATGCGTGCCGAAAAATGAGAAAATATGGTTTGTTGACATCAGAGGTGACGGTAATGTTAAGGACAAAGGATTTTAGAATTTTATCGGTTACAGATAGGGTCAAATTGCCTACAAATGCTGAATATTTGTTAAATGAAAAAGTTGTGGAATTATTTGAGCAAATATATTTTAAGAATTTGTTATATCGTTCATCAGGAGTTTATGTGGGAGATTTTTCAGAAGAAAGTACAAAGCAGCTTTCTTTGCTTGATAATACAGATAAATACGATAGTATTTCTCATATATGGGATAAAATAGAATCAAAGCATGGAAGAGGAGTCTTTTCTGTTGGTTTGAGGTAGTGTAGAAATAATATTTGACTGAAAAGACTCATCATAATAAACTGTTATTGTAATGGGGATAAAAGATGAAAAAGATTTTTGTCGTAGTATTATTAGCAGTAGGAAATTTGCCGGCGTACGCAGATTTGGTTGTTCCGTCAATAACTAATGAAGCGAGAGAAGAGTTTTTAGCTCGCAGAAAATACAACTATCATTTGAGAACGATAAACAGAGTTTGTGGTGGAATTCATAATTTAAGTGAAAAAGATTGTAAAACAAGCTTAAAAAAAGATTATAAAGAAACTCTTAAATATTTTGAAGAGATGTTAAAGGCGGAGAAGCAGTCTAAAACTTTAACAAGACAGAAAACAGCAATTAAATAAAGAAAAGAAGCAGAGTAAAAAATGGGAAAAAAGATATTAACTTGTCCGTTAAGCGGTAAGCAAGAGATAATAGAAGTAGGAGCTGAAAAAGATACATTAATATTGGCACTTGAATCGAGTTGTGATGAAACGGCTTGTGCTGTGGTAAAAAACGGACGAGAGGTTATATCTAATGTTGTTGCATCTCAAATAAAAACGCACATGCAATTTGGCGGAGTTGTTCCGGAGGTTGCAGCGAGGGAGCATTTGGAAGCAGTTAATGAAGTTATAGCAAAGGCAATTGAAGATGCAAAAATCAAACCTGAAGATTTATCGGCAGTTGCATCAACGGTAGGACCGGGACTTGTTGGTTCTTTGCTTGTTGGAATGAATGCTGCAAAAACTTTGTCATTAGTTTTTGATAAACCTTTTATCGGAATAAATCATTTGAATGCTCATGTTTGTGCAAACTACATTGATACGGATTTGAAACCGCCTTTTATTGCATTGTTAGTAAGCGGAGGACACACTCAAATTATAAAAGTTACGGATTATTCAGAGAGTGAAATTTTGGGTGAAACGATTGATGATGCAGCCGGAGAAGCTTTTGATAAAGTAGCTCGTTTGCTTGGTTTACCTTACCCCGGTGGATTGCATTTGGATAAAATGGCAGAAACAGGAAATCCTAATGCTTATAAATTTACAAAAGCGCATGTCGGAGAATTTGATTTTAGTTTTTCCGGGCTAAAAACAGCGGTTTTGCAGTTGATAAAGAAATTATCCGCAGAAACCCCTGACTTTAATAAAGCGGATGTTGCTGCAAGTTTCAGGGAACATATAACCGGAATTTTGGCGGAAAAAACATTGAAAGCTGCTGAAAAATACGGAATGACTCAAATTGTTATGGCAGGCGGGGTCGCTGCAAATTCCGAATTAAGAAGAAAAATTAAAGCTTTTGAAGAAAAGGGATATAGAGTTTATATTCCACAAATGAAGTATTGTACAGATAATGCTGCTATGATTGGAGCTTGTGCTTATTTT
>JBJEGN010000115.1:0-6265 GCA_051875105.1 Candidatus Gastranaerophilaceae bacterium | reverse complement strand
AGTAAGGGCAAATCAGCCAATTTTAACCACGGTTTGGATTGCTCTTTATTGCCTTACGATGGGAGTTTTCTTTTGCACTCTTTTGGAAATATTTTTTAAGGAGTGTTTTTATGAGAACAATCGCAGAATTATTAAACCTTGACGGCAGAGTGTATGTCTATGTGCCGAGCAAAAACATCAGAAAGCTATTCTTAAAGAATGCCCAGGAAGAAGGCTTTATGTTTGCTGACGGAGTGAAGCCGACAAGACGACGGGCCTACGATGATATTTATGCCTTAAACAAAGATTTTACATTAAATTTTGTCGGCTCTATCGGGCATTTTGCCTTTCATCATCAGAACTTTTTTGATAATGATAAGCTAATAAGAATAGACTATTCCGCCTATCTTTCAGGCGCAGAAAATTATATAATGGAAAAAAAGAAAAAGGTGCTGTAAAAAAATAGCAAAATGAAAAGCCGGGATTCACGAAAAATGTGAGTCCCGAATTTTATTTCGACTGTTTTTTTACAGTTCCTTTTTATTTTTATTAATTTGTCTTTCAATGATATACTTAACACGATTTATGATTTTAGGATTGTAACATTCCTTCAAATCATTAATTGCCGTGTTCACATCGTCCATAGTAAAACGGTCATCTAATTGTTTTCCGTAAAGCTCTTGAGCTGCATGCAAGACAGGGGACGGTTAGCGTGAAAACCTGATAAGGCAGAGATAAAAAATGAGTTCAAGAAATAAGCCCATCAAAATGAGCCAAGAAATATTGAGAAATTCGCAAGCGTATCTTAACACCATCATATTTTTACTGTTCAATACTGTTCTTAAATCTGTCATAGCATTATTCCTTTATGTATTCAATGTTATTTTCTTTGCACCAATTTTCGGCAATTTGAAGATATTTTAATTTTTGAAATGCAAAATATTCCTCTCTTATGCCAAGATAAAAAATCTCGTCCTTAAAATGTCTGAACGGCTTTCTGCCGTTGAGAGCCTTTGATAATTTGTATCCCGCTTTATCATCATCAAGAGACTCTGCAAAATCAACCATTATATCAAATTCACGAATTTCGTATTGATTTGGTAACCTTATATAATTATCTGACATTTCTATTTCTTCGGCAAGCATTTCGTCTTCTTCATTTCTGTCGTAATCGGGAAGTGAAACAAATTCGCCTGTTTCTTTATTGTAGTATTGCTCCCAATTCTGCATTGTCATTTCAAGACAATCTGCAATTTCGGATAATTTAACTTTCATAATTTTTCTCCGTCAAATTACGCCTTTGTAAAATATTTTTGGTTAGGACTGTTTGGTCTTTCTGAATTAGTCATTTCAATCTTTCCGGATTCTATAAGAGGTTTAATGTATTTTGAAATTGCATAAGTTGGTGTTGAAATACCCAAGAAATTTGCAATTTCCAATCTGGTTCTCGGAATATCGCAAAATTCAAGCAACGATTCCTCGGTACTCATAGAATTTTTTACATAATCGAAATTTTTATATAATGTAACTGTAAATGTTCCTCTGCTGTTTTCAAATACAGGTGCAGGAAGCCCTGCGTTTTTCATTTCAGTGCGAATAGTCGGTATGCCTGAATATCTGTTTTCTGTTAAATTCAGAGTTTCCATAGCGGTAGCAAGAACAGGGTTTCTTGTATCAGGCTGTACCTTTCCTAACTGGTCAATAGTTAATCTCCCGTACAATCCACCGGGATTTTTCACTTCCAATCTGTCGTTATACATTGTAAGTTGAATTGGCATACCCTCTGTATGAATACTGTAATCTCTATGCACAATGGCATTAAGAATAATCTCTCTGACAGCAGTAATCGGATAATCGAATTTATCGTTTCTCTTTCCTGTTTCGGGATTTATAATTGTACTAACCCGCATATTGTTTTTAACAAACTGTATAGCACCGTCAATCATATCAATAATATTGCCTTCAATTCGCCTGTTATCTAAAAAGCGTTCTCCGTTTTCACCGGGTTCACCCATTTCGTTTCCGTAAACAGCAGTTGCAATTATTGATAGCTGTGGAAAATAAGCCTGCGGATATATACAAAAAAGCAACACACTTGAAAGGGTTAATTTTCCATTCTTGGTTATGCTCATAAGTTCGTTGAATTGCTCATCTGCAACTCTTGCAAGATGAGGTTTGTCTTTTTTGCACATTTCTTTGTATTGAGCAAGCATATCTTTATCTATAGTCTGGGTACTTGCTCTTTCAACTATTCTTACATCGTCCTGATATTTCTGCCTGTAAGCCTCATAGCTGTATATTTCATAGTCTGTCATAGGCTCATCCGATTCCCCCGAACGAATATAAGAACCTTTAATCTTACCTTTGCCTTTATAATAACACGGTCTGTTAGTTATTTCTAGGGCAAGACAGGGGACGGTTCTCTGTCTTGTTTTCACACAACACATAATTCCGTCTCAAAACAAATATTGATTTTCATTTTCGTGCTTTATTAAAGCAACTAATCGGTCTGCCGGATTTGGAAATTTTTCCTGCCAACCGGAGTCGCCCATTTTACTGATTGCCGAATTATAGACATTGTACTGTTTTGCATACTTAATTGCAAATTCAAAGCCCATTCTGCGCAGTAGCTTTTCGTCTGCAACGCCATTTATGATGTAGCCCTTTTTGTTTGCCTGCTTGTAATATCCCTCAAAAGTATATGATAATTCGTATTCATCAGACACTATGCAAAAGCAGTCATTATTATAAATCAGGCTTTCATTTGATTGAAAATTGTCAATTAGAAGCCTGTTAAATTCATCAACACGCTCAATGAATGACTTTTCATTTTTGCTTATTGTTACAACATAAAAATGCTTTGGCTTTTCCCTGCTTGTATAGGAACTAATCTTTCTTATACGTGTTTTCGGCTTTTCATTGCTGACAATCACCTTGTATAATTCATTTATCCTATTAGTTGTTATTTGATTATTTTTCATATCTTTACCGTATTTAATTTTACAATCTTGCAGCTTCCCACATAGTATTTTTATCAAATATGCGCAGCGACCAATTAGTATCGGTATCGGGAGCAAAAGTCAACCCGAATGTGTAGTTTCTGTGATTTTTCAAATGAGAAATATCAAAATTATCGTTAGCAAACATTGTATTATCATACTCTCTAAATAAAGTAACCGGATTTGTTCCGTCAGCTTTTATTGCTCCGTATCCCAGCATAACAAACCAAAAATGAACTAACGCATCATATTTTCTTCTGTCGCTTTGTTCAACAGCATCAAAAACAACGGCAAAATCAACCTTATCAAAAATTCTTGTTCCGTCAACCGCCAAATTGACATTTCCGCCGTTTTCAAGAAGCATTCCCAATGTATCTGCCGAAACATACTCATAATCGTTATACATAAGACTATCCATTATGTTAATTTCATTATCAAACACGATATTGGGATTCAGTCCGTATTCCAAAAGCAACTTAACAATATCATAGAGATATTTGCTACGCACTTGAGCATTTTCACTCTTGAAATATTCATAGCTTTCAAATTCACAATTTTCTGCAAAAGCTGTTGCAACGTATGTTACATCCTCACTTGAATAATCATTTTCATCAAGCAGCTTTTTTATCTTATCAAAATTCGGAGGAACATTATTTAGTTCGTTCATAAGCAGTTCTTGCTTTTCATTCAGTACACACATATTTTCACCTTACCTAAATAAGTTGCTATACAGTCAACGGCTTATTCCTTACGCACTCTTTATGTAGTTTAAGAGTATCACAAAATTATGCCTTTGTAAATATCCCCACACCGCTACAGTACAAAAAACAGGACTTTTCACCTCCGCATTGCAATTTTTTCTTTGAATTATTATGTATTAGTGATATATTAGTTGTATAGAGGAAATTTTTACTTAGTTTAATTTCAAAATTACAAAAAAATATTATTGATGAGAATTTGTGTGAAATTGTTGATTTGTATTGATTTTTAGTTTATAATAATACTGTCTTGTGGAATTCCCTGCTATTTGTAGTGCCGTAGTTTACTCTCATTTGAGGTTTGAGAGTAGTGTAATTTCATAAGGCAATAGTATTTTACCGAAAATCCAAAAAGCTATAATGCACCGCGGTACATTATAGCTTTTTCTTTATAATCAAGCATTAGACTTATATTTATAAAAACATAATTTATTGAATTTCAAATAAAATTAATTTGTTTTTGTATTGCCAAATATTTTCATTAGTATTTTTGTATGTGATACACAAACTATTTTTGCAAGCGGTAAACAAATGATTTGCAAGGGCGTATTACGGTCGGGCAACTCATTTTCGCCCTTGCAAATACAGATAAAGAGAGGTGTATCCACAATGGCAAAGAATACAGTTCCGGAGGCTAAAGAAGCCTTGAACAGATTTAAGATGGAAGCTGCCGCTGAGGTTGGTGTTTTTTTGCATTAAAAAAATTCAAAACGCCCTATTTAAGCCACTTTCGGGACTCGAAAAAATGGCATAGTGGGCGCCTAAAAACATTAAAAACATAAAATTAACGAAAATTGCACTACATATCCACAAAAAATTAAGCGTTGGAGAAACCAAATTTCCAACGCTTTTTTGTATAGTTGACAAACAATCGCTCATAATATATAATAGTGTAAAGAATGAAAATTTACACTATTGAAAGGAGCAAGCTATGACAGATTACAAAAAATTATGCCTTGAACTTTTTGGTACTGATGATGAAGCAGAATTGCGTGAAATTGCCGGCAGGCTTGCTTCAGGCAGAAAGAAAGCGTTAAGCAAAAATGATATTGATACAATTATCAAAATGCAACAGCAAGGAAGGACTACAAAGGAAATTGCCGAGCATTTTGATGTGAGCCGTCAAACAATTTCAAAATATCTAAACAAACCGTTGACCGATGATTATGTCATGCGAATTGATTTTATGTATAAGCAAAGGGTTTGCACGGAAATATATGTCGATTATATGCATGAAAAAATAAAAATTGTTAATCGCACAAACGATATTATGAAAAGAGCCTTTGGAGTTAACGAAAGCCCTACCTGGCAGGAATATGAAGACTTTCTTGCAGACAGATGCTTACCAAAGGCAAGAGCAATGCGTAAAGCTGTTTTAAGCAGAATAGGTATTGACAGCTACGACCCAATTCAAATTGTTGAAAAAACGAATGGGCGAACTGCCGAGGATAATCAATATCTAAAATTCACATACAGAAAAAGGAGGATGGCATTTTGATTAACACAATAAATCTTGACGAATATGATTTGATAGACACAAAAGCAACATCCTCAAAGGGTAATCAGCAAAAATGGCTTGTTGATAATTTGTGGTACAAGGCTGACCACATGGGATATGAGGCACTGTGCGAGGTTGTTATTTCAAAGCTACTGCAAAAATCAAATGTTACGGATTTCGTAATTTATAATCCAATCAAAATCGAATTTAACGATAGAACATTTAACGGTTGCTATTCAAAGAATTTCAAGGGTAAAAACGAAAGCATAGTTACTCTTGAGCGTATGTCAAAGAGTTGGCTCTCAAATTCAATGGCAAAAGAGTTATTAAAGTATGATACTCCCGAAGACAAAATTAAGCATACAGTAGATTTTATTGAAAAGGTTACTAACCTAAAAAATGTCGGCGCATACATTACTATGATGCTTGAGCTTGACGCGTTTTTTCTAAATGAGGATAGACACACAAATAATATTGCCTTTATTCTAAATGATGAAACAAATGAGTATAGATTTTGCCCATATTTTGATTTCGGATTATCGTTACTTGCCGATACTACCTATGATTTTCCTTTGGATTTAGATATTTACAAAGGCATTGAAAAAATCAAAGCAAAGCCTTTCAGCAATGATTTTGATACACAAATGGAAGCAGCAACGAAGCTTTATGGCGACCAATTAAAATTGTCATTCACAAATGCCGATATAGAAAATGCTTTTGATGAAATGAAGGACTACTACCCTGCCGAAATTATTTCAAGAGTAAAAAATCTCTTATATAACCAAAAGCACAAATACGAATATATGTTTAACTAATAGTGAAATAGGAACAACAATAACATATAACTTGTTGATATTAATGTTTTATGATATTATAATTATAATAGCTACCTTTAAGACGGAAGAATTATGATAATGAAATGAGGTGCAAATATGCCCGACAAGAATTGGCAATTTGAACTTGAAGAATATATAAGGCAGGGCGAGCCTGAAAGAGCCGAAAAAAGCGAAGCTTGGCAAACTGCTATCGGC
>JBJEGN010000114.1:0-6309 GCA_051875105.1 Candidatus Gastranaerophilaceae bacterium | reverse complement strand
TCTGTGGTGTATGATTAAACAGTCCTGATGGGTAGGGACAGTGTTGTGTACATACAAAACCTTGTATAACATTGAGAAAGGACACCTTACAGAGCTGTAAGCAATCACAACTCTGCGTTACACATTAAGTTGTGTATTTTTTAAGGTGTAATTGGAAGCAATTCCTCCCTCTACTTACAGAAATAGGGGTCTCCTTGTTTGTTTTTAACGAAAGGAAGTAAGAAAAACTATGGTTTTTGAAAAAGAACAATCAATTATCGCAAGCATCAACTTTGCTCTTAATGTAAATGATGATAATATTCCCACAACACAAGAGGACTTAATTGTAATTAAAGAGGCTCTTGAAAAACGAGAAAAGAAAGAGCTAAAAACTCAAACTGTAAATCGGGGAATTGGCGTATCGGGCGAGTATGACATTAGTTATGATTACCTTTGCCCTTGTTGTGAGGCAGTAGTTGGTAATTATGAAACTGACGACATCTTTTATATTTTTTGTCCTGAATGTGGGCAAAGGTTAAAGTAATTGAAGAGAACCTTCGGGTTCTCTTTTTTGCTTTTAAATGTAGTATACATGTAATGTATTAAATTAATATTGGAGAAAAATACATGGCTTTTAAAAACTTCCAACAATATGTAGAAACCTTGTGCAAAACTAATGGTTTGGAAATCTCTTTCACAAGTATGTTTGCAGGTGACAATTACTTAAATTCAATATGGTATGCCCGAAATGCTTCTATAGCTACATTAAGAAAAGAATACGAAGGACATACTTTTCTATTTCATGTTGTTTCAGTAGGGGATAAGGAAGTTTCTGTAAAGCCTAACAGTAAAACACAAGCTATTCAAATTAAAGAAGATAAACTTGCTATCTTACGTACTAAATATAAATTAGACGATAACTTTTTTACTGACCCAAACACTTCTGTAGAAAGCAATACTAATGGTGTTAAATATTCTAAAAACGATTTTTCCATCGAATTTAGCCCGCTTAATCATTTTTCAATATGGGTTTATATTGATGCCTATGTGTCGCATCAAAAAATAATAACAAACTGTCGTTCATTAGAAGAATTGTTTGTGCCATTTTCTGATTTTTACCTAAAAATAAATAAATTTATCTTTGATTATTTAAAAAAGCTTTCTCATTTTTCTTTTACACCTACTTGCATAACAAATATTTCTGATTCTAATTCTTTAATACCAAATGCAGAGCTATATGCAACAAGAAACAGAGATTTTTTCATTAACATTAATGCAAAGTTTTCAGAGAAAAATATTATTTGTGAGTTTTCGGAGCATTTTTTAGGCTTTAAATATTTAAGCGCTTTTTGGTATCCGGCAGAAACACTGTTAGCAAAATTAACTTATGTTAAAAATGATACCTCTTATTCGATGTGTTTACGAAAAAGAGATATATCAGAAACTTGGTACTGTGTGTTAAACAATAAGAAAAAAATTATTGATGCTACTGCTGTTGAAGACTTGGATAATACAGAAAACTATGAATCTATAGAAGACTTAAGATTGTTTTATAATTTTAATGACATAGATTTACTTGAGTTTTCTTGTTCTGTTGATGATAAAAACTGCTGTTATTATCTTGAAATAGGTAATTTTTATATAGATTATTATAAAGAAAACGTTTTTCAAAAAAGAGAAATACTTTTTGCAAATAATATATTAGAAGCTTTGTATAACTTATATATGCAAGAATTTAATACAAACTGAAAGGAGTGAAAAAATGTCTTGTAAAAACTTCAAAGATTATGTTGAAATTTTAGGAGTTGTTAATGATCTTGATATTTCGATATCTGATGATTTTTTAGGTGATGATTATCTATATTCAGTTTGGTATCCGTCAGGAACAGTATTAGCTACAATAAAAAAAGAATATTGCGGTTATACTTTCTTGTTTGAAATTATTTCAACCGGAAACAAAGAAGTAACAGGTACATATAAATCTCAACCATTTTCAGTTAAAGAAAATCAACTTCGCGATTTACGGAATCAATATCATTTAGACGATTTTATTTTAGAGCCAGATTCACGTTTTTCCGTACAATATTCAGGAAACCATCGCATTTTTTCTGATCTTAGAGGAAATTCAATAAAGGTAACATATAATAATCATTTTGCATTGGTTGTTTCGTTTAATTATATAAAGCGTAGTCTAATTAAAGGTGATTATGATACATTAGAAGAAGTATTTGTTCCATTTAAATATATACGTCATAAAATTAATCAATTCATTCTTGCAAACACACAAGCAATTATGCCTTTTAAACCTGCTTACTTAATTCCGGATAGTGCAAACGCTCTGGGCATTAATTCTTCATTAATACCAATTAAAGAAAAATATATTGAAGATAATAAAAGCTTTTGTCAGGCTCTTACCAAGGATTTAACACAAGCCCAAGTTAGTGTTGAATTAAGCGCGGACTTTTTAGGTTACGAATTTCAGAACGCATTTTGGTATACTCAAGGAACAATTTTGGCTGAAATGTCTTATAAACAGAATAACAAAAAGTGTAAAATAATTGTAAGTGTAAAAGACTCTTCTTCAACAACGGGTAACATAAGAAAACAAACCAAAAAGTTTACGACTGCCGGAGTAGGGGAGGATGAATCCATTGAAGATTTACGTTTGTTTTATAATTTATGTGACAGAGATGTAATTGAATTACATTGTTCACCGAATCATGAAGATTCTCTTTTTTATGTATCAGCAAGCAAATTTAGAGTTGATTATTATGTTGAAGGGCAATTTTTAGAAAGCCAAGAGACACTCACAAGTGATTTGTTTGAAGCTATACTTGGCATTTATTTACAAAATTTTGCTTAAAAGGTGATTGTATGTCTTTTAAATTTTTTGAAAATTATATAAGAATTTTATCGGTTTGTAATGAACTTATAACCACAATATCCAACATTTTTTTAGGTGATGATTATCTGTCTGCACTATGGTATCCAAAGAATACCGAATTAATAACAATAAAAAAAGAATATCAAGGACATACTTATTTATTCAAAGTCGTTTCTGTCGGTAATAAAACCGTTAGTGGACAAATAAACGATCAGTCATTTCAATTTGAAAATGAGGAATTAGATAAATTAAGAAGTGAATATAATTTAAATGATTCTTCTATTTCGGGTTGGCAGTTGTCTCAAAATGAAAAGGTTTTTGCTTTCACTAATAAAAAAGGTGAATATTTAGAGTTCAATGAAACTAATGGCTTTGAATTGATGGTTGCTTGTGATGATAACCAATTGGAACCTTTGAGAAGGGGATATTTTTCATTAAAAGATATATTTATACCTTTTGATAATTTTTATTATGCGACAATGAAGTTCATTTCAAGTCATAATAAATTCTTAAAACCTTCGTTTCTTGCTCAAGACGTTCTCGACTCTCCTATTCCCAGTAAGGAACAATATATTATAAATGTGGAAAGCTTATTTAATACATTAACACAACATTGTTCTCAAAATAATATTAAATTAGAGTTATCTGCGGATTTTTTAGGCTTTGAATATCAAAGCAGTATTTGGTATATGCCGCAAACCGAATTAGCAAATTTTGCTTATAAACAAGGTGCAATAACGATATTTGTTGAAGACTCTTCACAAGCTATAGGATATATATCTAATAAATATGTAAATTTTACTACTGCCGGGGAAAGTACTACGCCGGGTTGTGAAACTATAGATGATATGCGTTTATTTTATGGTTTATGCGACAGAGACATAACCGAATTGCGTTGTTCATTTATTAAAGACTATGCTTTTCTTCTTGTAGAACCAAGTAATTTTGTTATCAACTATTATGTAAAGGGAAAAAAAATCAAAACTGAAAAAACAAATATAACTGATTTAATTGAAGTAATCTTAAAAGTTTATTTTCAAAATTTTGCAAAAGAGGGGTGATAATATGTGTTTTAGAAACTTATTTGGTGGTATGAATGCGGATACATATAAGGTATCCACAGCTTCTGACACAAAAGAAAATAAAAAAGACGAAGAAGCAAATAAAGAAGACGATGATTCTATATTTGACCTTACTGATTTGTATATGATTGATGAACTCTAATTATTGCTCCCACTACTGCAAAAGTGGGAGTTTTTTCTTTTTTTACTGTAGAAATTTCGACAGTAAAACGTCGTTCTTTTGGTAATTATTACAAAATAATGACAAAAATTTGGTTAAAAATTACAAATGTGTTACAATTATAAATGTAGCATAAAGTAAACAGGCGAAACTTTGTGTTTCGCTTTTATTTTTTATGTGTTGTGCGTGCTAATGAACGGGAGGTTAAATGATTAAAAATATAAAAAAAACCATAATAATAGGGCTTTGCACGACAACAATTTTTACCGGAAGTGTTCCGGTATATTCAAAACCTATGGATAAAGGTTTAATTAATTCGAATGTTACTAATAATTCTGTTGTTTTTGATGACTTAAAAAACAAATCAGAAGTAAATTGTACATACGAATTAAAAGAAAGTACCAATATCATTAATTTTGATAAAATTGGTTCATATTCTATTTATATGAAAGGCGTACCAAACTCAATTCAAAAGATAGACTACAACAATACAAACAAAACACACGAAAAAGGAGAAAAGGTTGAAGAATACATATTTGTGACCGGCAATATATTAACAAATCAAATTATAATTGAAGATTTAGAACCCGCAACGACATATAATTACTATTGCTACAAAGGGCAAGAGCCTATAATTGAAAATTTAATAAGAGAAATTACCTTTAAAACGGCTCCTGAGAGGCTCTCAATAGTTGAAAAAGGTACAACCGATACAAGTATCACATTATCTTGGAATGGCGTTAAAAACGCTGTTAACTATGAAATATACAGGGGAGAAGAATTAATTAAAACGGTTGAAGCAGATATAACTTCTTATACGGATAAAGAATTAAAATTTTCTACGGAGTATACATATAAAATAAAAGCTCGATATGAAGACGTGGATATTGATTCTTGGAGTGAAAACAGTGAAATAACCGTTAAAACAAAGCAAACTCAACAAGCAGCAACTTCAACCGGGGTTCCGTTTTCTTATACGGGTGTTAATTCCGGAAGTATGGGATTGCCTAATGTATCAGGGGAATGTAAAACTTGGGCTAACTACCAAGCTGTTACAATGAAATCTTCACCACAATATAAACTTCTCAACGCTTCTAATTGTTATACTGATACTGAAACAGGAATTAGAATGGTCGATGATTGCTATTGTGTAGCCCTTGGTTCATATTATGGTTCAAAAATCGGACAGAAATATTTAATTAAATTATCGTCAGGTAATGAATTTAAAGCTATTTTGTGTGACCAAAAGGCTAATAAACACACAGATGCTAATAATCAATATGCGCTTAACAATAAAGATATAATTGAGTTTTATATTGACAGAAGATATAAACCTGCTTGTGTTGGTGGAAGTTATAATTCTTTGCCACAATTCAATGGTGCAGTTGTTTCTATTGAAAAAATATCCGAATAATGTGTAAAACAGGGGATTTTCCTCTGTTTTTTATTTTTTTCGAGAAAATATAGTATACATGTAGTGTAGGCCAAAAGTTTTTTATTTTTTTAAAGGCCCAACAAATCGAAAGGCAGCTTAAATATGAGCAAACACAATAAAAAAAATACATTATCAATTCTTGAAGATATTGCAACAACCTTTAATCCTTCAATGGAAAAGCAAGAAGATGAACAGTGTATTTTATACCCAATAACATTTCGTTCTCCAATAACTAACGAAAATGTATATTTAAGTCTAATTTATAACAAAGACTCAAAATCAGTTTTAGTTGGTGCAGAATTTTTGGAAGCCCCGGACAGAAAAAAGTTTACTGATTGTCTTTACATGGTCAACGAACTTAATAGATTGGTCCCATATGTTACTTTTTCTTATGAATATGAAAAAAATTCAATTTTTGTTGGAAGAGAACTAATCAGCTTCAACGGACACTCCATCACTCACGATGATGTTCTTGCGGGTATCACAGGGGTGCTGGCTCCGTTTAATTCAGTTCAAACCACTTGTCAGGCATTTATTGAAGGAAAAGTTTTGAGAGAATTGTTACCGCTTGCACTTTTGAAGGCTCATAACGCTTTTGTTCACGATGAAGAAGAGGAAGAAAATGCTGAATAATAAGGTTTTAGAAAGCTTTCAAAATGCGTGGAGAGGTCTTTGTAAATACTATGAAGCCTCTCCGCAATTAGGAGGCGATTTTATGCAGGATATAAATATTACACTGAAAGAAGACTACGAATATGTAAAAAGTCTT
>JBJEGN010000113.1:0-6336 GCA_051875105.1 Candidatus Gastranaerophilaceae bacterium | reverse complement strand
ACTTGTGGCAGCATTGCAAAGACACATTAATGCAACTCCGATAAATACACCGACAAACAAGCCTATAATAAAACCAATCATTTTTGTACCTCCTGTTTTCAAAACAGCCTAAACTGATAAGTAAACCTTTATCTATTTTGTTCAAAGATGTTCGGGTTATCTCCCCTATCTTTTCTTTTAATCTGCTTTTATCAATTGTTCTTAACTGTTCCAGTAAAGCAATTGATTTCTTCGGCAAACCTGCACCTTTAACCTTTATATGTGTAGGAAGTGCCTTCTTTCTCTTACGGGCAGTAACAGGGACTATTATTGTTGTCGGACTATATAGATTGCCTGTATTGTTCTGAACAATAATTACTGGTCGGCATCCGCCCTGTTCACAGCCAATAATCGGATTGAGGTCAGCGTAATATACCTCTCCTTTTTTAACTATCAAAATTATTACCTCCTAAAGATATGTAAAGACAGCAAGTACCTTTTAAGCACTTGCTGTCCTATCAACCGTTTTTAGCAATCATATGCTTATCTTATTAATCCGTTGGTGAGTATGAATTAAATTTCAAAGCAACTTTTTCAATTTAAAGCAAAAGCTCAAACCTTTACCTTTTGGTTGGTATTTATCCTCAATATCCCCCAACCGGGAACACGTCAGACGGTCAACGCATATTGACCTCATTGGAATTTCACCACCGTGAGGATCTCCCACAGCCGCCCTCATTGCTTGCGACGGTTTTATCTCGCTCGAGCTGTGACTGGACGGAAGTATCATTATCCCTTCTGCCTGTCATCGCCGTCATTGAATTTGCCTTTCAATGTCTGAGTCCTGAAGATATATAAAATATGTTCGCTCATGTGGCTCGTCCATTCCGAACAGCAAAAGGAAAGTATCTGATGTGCTGATATTCTGTTTTCAAGGTTCAACAGAGGTTGGAAAATAACCCCTTCATTAATTAGGAGTGGAAATAAGCTTTTGAGGGGGTATTTCTCAAAAAAGCTTTTAATTTTTCTGATTTTTCTAATTTTTTCAATCCTGATGCAATAGATTCATGTACGGATTTCTGACACACCCCCTGCAAAGCGGCGATTTTTCTTTCTGACAAACCATTTATGTAGTTCAATATAATCCTTTCTCTCTGTTTATCAGTCAGATCATCTAAAGCGGAATATAAAGCTGAATATTCATCTTTAAGCTCTATTGAACTTATAAGATTTTCACCACATCTCACCTTATGTACGCTTTCAGTTCTTCCATCTTCATATCCGATAAAATCTTCTTTGTTACGCATACGCCAAGCAAATTTTTCTTGATTACGGTTATACCTAATAATTTCTTCACCCTGTTCTTCTGTAAGAATAAGAAACGGAGTGAATGGCTTGAGCTCTTCACCAAATTCATTTGAAAGCTCCTGATAATTTATATCGGACACAACTGCCCAGCGGACATTTGATGTCAATCCGGGATACTCTTCATTTAAATCAATTATTTTTATTTCTTTATTATTTGAACTTATACATTTCATAAAAAGTCCTCCAATCAATCCTGAATTCTTTATTTCAGATCAATTGGAGGACTTTTGTTTCTATAAATCATTTTGCCCTTTCTGCTTTTAATGCAAAAATGGCAAAAAATAATGCCGACAAGTATAGCATTAAAAGCTAAAACCTGTCGACACTTAACAAGCATATATTAAATTATTTCTTATGTATTTTATCTATTTTCGTTATTGTCAGAACAAAGCATAGTTATTACACCCTGATTAATATAAAATGAACCTTTTGCACCTGAATCTCTTCTCATATTACGAAAACATTTTCTGACTTTAGCTCGAATATTGCTATATTTTGTAATATCATTCAAACATTCATTATATACATCAACAATATCCCATATTAAACTCACCGAAAATGTATTGCACATTTTCTCATAATTTTCGCAAATAAACTTCTTTAATGGAGATATAATTAGATTTTGTTTTGCAGCAGTATTCATTTCAGCACGTACATTTTTATTATGAGCAATGTATTCATCCGCTAACAACTTGACTAATATATCACTCAATCTTTCATATAAAGGCCTATTATTTTCATATAATTCGTCAACCATTTTCTGTTTGCGTTTTATATGATTAATTAACAGCGGAATAACAACCAGAGTTAAAATTCCACCTACAATTGACGCAATCCATACACGAATATCTTCAGGACAGGATAAAAAAGCTAATGCAGTTGGTACACCAATTATGACTACAGAACAAACAAACAGAATAATATAGTTTACAACTAACATTTTATCACAAAAATCACTTATTTCATCAAAGACTCTTCTAACTTTTGGTCGCTCTTCCCTGAGTTTTTCAAATTTTAATAACATTGTATAAATTTTCCTTTCTCTAAAAATTGAGTAATCTTAGCCTCTATTTTGAACTAACAAAATTATTCTATTTATTATTATATTAACAATACTAAAAAGAACTACAGAAAACAACGCAAATATAACCAGCAACCACACAAGGACTGAAAAAGAACTTGAGTAGAGATTAACAAGAAAAGTATTGCCCATCAATGCAAGAGAATTAATATTATTTGCATTTTTAACAACAGCTGATATGTAATAAGACACATCTAAAATATTGTCATATGGGATGTACTTGGAAATTATAAAAATGTTAAAATCGGACAGAAGAAATATTACTAACAATACAGTGGGTATGCCAAGTACCGTTATAATCAATAAAGTGTATTTGTGCGGTATGGATTTAAAAGAATTTAAAAAGTAAATTTCATTCAGATTTTCTTTTATATCTTTGATAAGTTTTTTGCAAATTCTGTACCATAGTTTCATCGATATAAAACACAAAGCAATGAATAGTATCAGATATATAATGTGTTCAAAGTTTTTGATTACCTTTGCTTTTTCAGAAAAATTTGTCGAGTGGTATTGAGATAATTTCATCTGCTCAATTAATGGTGCAGAGCTTGCCGAATTGTCATATGAAATAGTATATACATCACAATTTTCATATCCACTATAACAGGTATAAGGAATGTAAATTCTCTGCTTTCCATCACTCGAAAGACTGTTAATAATGTTTTCGCTTTCCTGAATAACACCGCAAATCGTATAGACTTCATCATTAAGCGTTATTGTCTTCCCGACTGCATCTGTATTAAAAAACAATTTAAGTGCAAGACTGCTTGAGATAACTGCAACCTTGTCTTTATTTTCTATATTCTCCTTAGTAATACTGTCACCGTTAAGTTTTTGTCCGTAAATTTCAAAATAAAATTCATTTGTAAGAACAGGAGTAACTGTTTCTTCTTTAACAATTGTTTCATAAAGATCTGCACAAAAACTGACCTGGTTTAATGAAATTCGAGCTGACAGGCTTTCGATATCTTTAATTGTCAAAGGCAAAGAATCTGACTTCAGATTATAATTCATCTGAGTTATACTCGTCAGCTGATCAAGTGCATTGCCGCTTATATAAAAACAAGTGCAAAAAACAGCCAGATTAAGTGCAGTTATCAAAACGACAGATAAAATTCTCTTCTTTGACATCTGCTACTCCTCCTCGGCAATATGCACCCTGTCGCCGTTTGAAATACTCTTTGATGTTGAATATACAACCTCAATACCACCGTATATATCATCAGAAGTCACTTCATAATACAGGTCATCACTGTTTTCAATATTTACAGTAGCTTCGCTAACGGTTGTCTTGTTATTTTCGTCTGTTCTTGTAACAAACACTGAGCCGGTATCTCCCATAGCAATAACCGCAGAAATCGGTATTAAATACCTGTCGTCACTGCTTTGATTCCCGTCAATAGTGCCGTATGATATTTGTGTGACTTTCACCTGTGGCAAAAGCATATTATCTATTGTACTTGAAAAGTATGTAAGAAAGGCAAGTACAATAAAAAATGCAACACCAAATCGTATTGAATACTTTTTTAACTTTTCTTTTTTCATAAGCCGTTCTCCTAGTTTTTATCAACTTGAACAAATGGTGAGTCAATATCTTTTTGCCCGTACAAATAAATCAGTAATGCCGGAATCATAAACATAACTCCGCAGGCAAAGACAATTCCGTAATCAGAGTTGCTTATATCAGATAAACCTATTGAAAGCGGATACATAGCCTCATCATCAAAGTAGATAAGCGGCTGTTCAACAACATTCCAGTTGTCAATAAAGCACAGTAAAGTAAGGGTTATAAGTCCGCCTTTTATCTGTGGCAGAATAATGTTTGTAAAAATTTTAAAATATGACGCACCGTCAATGCGTGCTGCTTCTATTGATGAGTCCGGTATGTATTTTATGCTTTGCCTTAAAAGGCAGATTCCAAATGCAGAAAAAGTGCCGGGCAATATTATTGCAAGAAAGTTATTAAGAAGTTCAAGATTGTCAAGAACAATATAATTCGGTACAAGTGTTACCTGCAGCGGCAGAATCAATAAGACAATATAAATAAAAAACAGTTTATCTCTGCAGGTAAATTTCAGCTTTGCAAAGGCGAATGCCGCCAAAGAGGAAACTATAACTTGACCGATTACCGTAGGGAAGGTAATGATTACGGAGTTCCAAAATTTCAACAGATATTCGGGTCTTCTGAAAAACACTTGATAATACTGTTCAAGCGAGAACATCTCAGGGATGAGGTTAATCTCCTTATATTCTCCGTTTGTAAAGTCGAGCATTGAGCCAACCTGTGAATTCGGCATAAACGAACAGGCAATCATATATACAACAGGAAAAATAAAAATTGCTGTAATTAAAATAAGAAAAATATACTTAATAATTTTTATCGTTCTTTTCACTTTACTGCCCCCTATTCTGCAAAGCTGTGCTTTCGTTCGAAAATGAAGAAAGCAAGCAGTACAATTATCATAAACACTGACAAAATTATTGAGGCTGAGGACAATCTCGGATAATTTAGATTGTAGTAATTATTATTGATAAAGTTTTGCAGAAAATAGACATTTGAATTCGGATAATCACCAAACAATGCAAAGACCTCACGGAAGATTTTGAAAGAATAAATCAATTCCATAAGGAAAACAAAAAATGTTGTCGGTGTAATCATCGGTATAGTAATTCTTGTAACTATTTGAAATGAACTTGCACCATCAAGCCTTGCACTTTCATAGAGTGTCTGCGACACATTGGCAAGTCCGGCCGTAAACAAAATCACACAAAATCCGCAGTATTTCCAAATGTAAATAAAAATTATCATCACCATCGAAAATTCGGAATTAAAAAATTCAATGGTGTTAAATCCAAGGGAATTCAAAAGTCCGTTTACTGCGCCGTAATCGTCAAATATCACCTGCCACACGCAAATAAGAGAAGCAACAGGCACAACAACAGGGATTAGCAAAGCACTTCTGAAAAACGACGATATTTTCTTAAAAGAATTAAGAAACAAAGCTATCAAAAACGAAATCACCATTAAAAGCGGTATTGCTACAACAGTAAATATTGCTGTATTTTTAAGAGCGAGCAAAAATGTATTATTTTGAAAAAGCTGTATGTAATTTTCTATTCCTACAAAAGTGTTTCCAACGTATAGGCTTTTTATAAAACAAATTATGTATGGTACAACGTAAAATACTGATATTCCTAAAAATGATGGCAATATAAACAGATATGCTGCTATATGCTCCTTTCTTTTTCTTCTCAACAATTTTCTTTTCATAATATCATTCCTGAATATTGTTCTTATCTTGTCCATTCCAAAGTTGATAATAATACCCCCTTTGCTTTAGTAAATCGCTATGATTTCCGGTTTCAACTATCTGACCGTCTTTGAACACAAAAATCTTATCACAATCCTTTATTGTACTCAGTCTATGTGCAATAATTATTGTTGTCATATTCGCCGAAAACTTATTAATAGTATTTTCAATAGTTTTTTCGGTAATATAATCCAGATTACTCGTAGCCTCATCCATAATTAAAATTTTCGGATTTTTTAATAAAGCTCTTGCTATTGCTAAACGTTGTTTTTGACCGCCTGACAAATTTTTGCCGTTTTCCTCTATTCTGGTGTTATACTTTAACGGTAGACTGTTAATATATTCTTCAAGTTCACATATTTTACAAACTCTTAATATATCATTATCACTTGCATCAGAATTACCAAACAACAAATTTTCTTTTATTGTTCCGCTAAAAAGAAAAGCATTTTGCGATATGTAAGAAAAATTATTTCTTATCTGACTTATTGGAAAATCCCTTATATCAACGGAATCAAGTTTAATATTTCCTTTTTCCTGCTCATATAACCTTACCAATAATTTAGCCAAAGTAGTTTTTCCTGAACCGCTTTCGCC
>JBJEGN010000112.1:0-26522 GCA_051875105.1 Candidatus Gastranaerophilaceae bacterium | reverse complement strand
CAGGCTTGGTCGAATTATTTTCCGACATTCGGATTAGGGGTAGAGTATTCGAGGAATGACATGTTAGTAGGGGCTTTTACCCCATCGGAGCAAAAATACAATATATTTCATATACCGACCGCAAGTGCAAACTTAATGTTATTTGATTTTGGCAAGACAAAGGCACAAGCGGATATAGCAAAAAAGACGTATCAAGCTGCAGAAGATAACGTTCAGCAGAGCATAAATGAGGTTATATATAATGTAAAAAAGACATATTATAATCTTTTGTATGCTATTCAGCAGGAAAAAGTTTTGGAAACTTCCGTTCATGATTATCAAATTCATTTAGAACAGGCAAAGGCTTTTTATAAAATAGGAACAAAAGCAAAGATTGATGTTTTGACCGCAGAATACAATTTGGGTAAATCAAAATTGGATTTAATCAAAGCTAAAAATTCTATTAAATTAGCTTATGCATCTGTTAATAATGCTATTGGTGTTCCTGAATTTTCAGGATATGAAATAGATGAAAATTTAGCTACGAGAAGTTATGATGTGCTTTTAGATGATATGTTAAAAACAGCATTTGAAACACGTCCTGAGTATTTGGCAGCAAAGAAAAAGGCAGAGGGCTCTCAATTATTGGTAAGAGCTTCTAAAAGAGCTTTTTTACCGGACTTAAAGGCTTTCGGTTCTGTTCAATATGGTGGTGTTCATCCCGGAAATGATGTAGGATATCAATTTGGTGCAAATTTGTCATATAGTAATTTCAACGGTTTATTATTGAAAAAGCAAGTTGATGAAGCTAAAGCAACGGCTAAAAAAGATACAGCAGATTTGGAAAATACTCGCCAATCAGTTTATTTGGAAGTAAAACAAGCTTATATTGATTTACAAAATGCGAAGGATTCAATTCCTGTTTCTTCACTTGCTATGATGCAGGCTAAAGAACAATATGACCTTGCAAGCGGAAGATACAAAGTTGGTTTAGGAGATGCCGTTGAGTTGAAAGATGCAGAAAATACTTATAGACAGGCACAGCTTGAGTATTATTCAACTTTGATGAATTATAATATTGCTGCTGCGAATCTCGAAAGAGTGACGGGAGCTCCGATAATATCACAACCTGATAGTAGTGCCCAAACAGGATCAGGTTCTGATGAAAACTCTCAAAAAGGACAAACTCAAGAAATTTAACAGGAAAGACAATGTCTGAAAAAAATCAAGAAAAGTCTTTAGAAGCCGCACAAGCGGATTTTATATCAACGGTGAGCCATGAATTAAGGACACCGTTGACGAGTATAAGAGGTTTTGCGGAAACACTTTTGTCTGCCGGAGATAAGCTTACAGAGGAACAGAAAAGAAAATTTCTTGAAATTATAAAAGACCAATCAAACAGATTAATAAAGTTGACTGAAAATTTACTTGCCGTATCAAAAAATAATGTAGAAAAGTTAATTTTAAAAAAAGTTAATATCGTTTCTTACGTTGAAAATGCTATAAAGTTGATTTCTGCTCAATCAAAAAAAAATGAATTTAAAATTCGAAATCAATCAAACATAGCTGATATATTGGTAGATACGGATAAATTTCAGCAAATTATTTTGAATATTTTAGAAAATGCTTCAAAATATTCAGATAATAATACGGTTATTTATACAGAAATTTCGCAGA
Organism: Candidatus Gastranaerophilaceae bacterium; assembly: GCA_051875105.1. Classification (GTDB taxonomy): domain Bacteria; phylum Cyanobacteriota; class Vampirovibrionia; order Gastranaerophilales; family Gastranaerophilaceae; genus RUG841. The sequence goes on along the minus strand of JBJEGN010000112.1, from coordinate 24,866 downwards.
CTGAAAAAGAAGTTGTGATAAAGGTTTCAGACAGAGGAACTGAAATTGCGGAACAAGATAGGGATAGAATTTTTGAAAAATTTACAAGATTATCAACACCATTAACTCAAAAAACAGAAGGGTCAGGTCTTGGTTTATATTTGACGAAAATTCTTGTTACAAGGATGAATGGTCGAATTTTAGCATATTCAAAAGATGGAATTACTACATTTGAAGTTGCTTTTCCAATTGCGGAATATGGAGATGATGTAAAGGAAAAAATGAAGTAGATGAAATCGGCTGTTTTGATAATAGATAAAAGGAAAGAACAATCTTTAAAAAATCGACGAATACTTGAATCTGCAGATATTGAAGTATTTAATGTTTCTGAACTTGAAGATGCTGTTAAAATTTTGCCTGATATCGAACCTGATATGGTTATTTTGTCTGATACAGCGAGTGTTGATACTGATTTTTCAATAAGAGAAATTCGAAAAAATTTTAGAAATATTAGACCGGTGATAATTGTTTTATCAAAGTCGAGTCACCCAAGTGATAGGATAAATGCTCTTAATTCAGGTGCTGATGACTTTATAAGCGAACCTATAACACAAAATGAATTTACTGCGAGAATTCAAGCTCATTTAAGACGACATTTTGAAACAGAAACAGATGAGACTACAGGACTTTTAAATCAAAGAATTGCATTTAAGTATTTCAAAAGAGTTATCAATTCTCAAAAAACTTGGGCTGCGATGTTAATAGGCATAAATAATTTTGGCTATTACAAAGAAATATATGGCGAACTTGCATCGGATAAGATGAAACAGACATTTGGAGCTATTGCAAAAAGTGCATTGGGTGAAGATTTCATTGGGATAACTGCGGATGGTGAATTTTTAGCTATTACAACACCTTTGAAAGCGGAAACAATTGCACAGGGTTTGGTTAACGGATTTAATACGGCTGCTAAAAAATTTTATTCTGAATCGGATGCTGACAACGGTTATATAACTTTATTCGGTGATGACACGCCGGAGAGAAAAATTAATCTTGTTTCTATAAGTATCGGAATTATTTCAAATGAATACAGGAAAATTACGGGATTAAAACAGGCTTTGCATTCCTTGATTACGGTTAAAAATATAGCAGAAGAAACAAAAATCTCGTCTTATGTTTATGACAGACCAAAAATTGCTGCTGAAAATTCAGTTGAAATAAAGGACTATAACGCAAAAGTTTTGATATTTGAGCCTGATTATGCACTTTCTTTTTTACTTGAAACAGGTGCAAAGATGCGGGGATTTGATGTGATGACCGTTAATCGGGAAGATGAAATTGATGAGGATTTTATTCCTGCTGTAATAATTTTAGATGCGGGACTTTCAGAAGAATTAAAGGGTCTTAAAATATGTAGGAATTTTAAGAAAAATGCAAGATTTAAAAATTCCAATATAATAATGACATCAGTAGTACACGATAAAGAGTCTGTATTGAATTCAGGGGCGGATTTGTATTTGCCAAAACCTTATGAAATAACGTTTTTGTTTGAATGGGTTGAACGCCTTGTGAAAAAATATAACAGCTAAAGGAGATGAAATGGAACTTAAAATTAAGAACATATCCCTGACGGAGATAAAGTCGGATTTGTTGATAGTAAACCTTTTTGAGGGAACTGTTATTCCAGGAGGAGCAACGGGTGCTGTAGATAAGGCTTTATCCGGTTTGATATCAGATTTTGTTATAAAAAAAGAAGGTTTTGAAGGACAATTTGGTAAAATGTATGTTTTACCTGTTCCTAATCATGAATTTTTTACAAAGGTTTTAATTGCAGGACTTGGAAAACGTGACGAGTTTAACTTAAACAGATTAAGAGAATTAAGTTCAAAAATTATTCAAAAAGTAAAAACAATGGAAAATGTAAAAACGGTTGTTTCGATGTTGCATGGTGCAGGTTGTGCAGGTTTTGATCCTTTTGATTGTGCAAAAGTTATTGCAGAAGGAACTATGATTGGCGGATTTGCGTTTGATAAATATAAATCTGATATTAAAGAGGCAGTTAAAACCTTTACTATTGCTGAAATTGATAAAAAGAATTTTGAACGTGCGAAAGAAGGTTTTGAAAGAGGTGTTTTGACAGGCGATACGATTAATTATGCAAGGGATTTGATAACGGAACCTGCTGAAAAAGTTACGCCTGCTTACCTTGCAGATTTAGCTTCTGAATTTGATTTAGATGAAGTCAAAATTTATGAAAAAATTGATATTAAGAATATGCAAATGGGTGCATTTACAGCTGTTTCTCAAGGAAGTGTACATTCTCCGAGATTTATTCACATGGAATATATCCCTAAAAAGCCAAAAAGAAAGATTGCAATTATCGGTAAAGGTATCACTTTTGATGCAGGTGGTTTGAATTTGAAACCTGCAAGTTCGATGATTACAATGAAAGACGATATGTCAGGAGCAGCAGCTGTACTTTCGATAATGAGAAATATTAAGAAATTCAGACCAAGTACAGAAGTTCACGCATTGATTGCTGCTTGTGAGAATATGCCAAGTGGTTCATCATACAAACAAGGTGATATAGTTACAGCTATGAATGGCAAAACTATTGAAATTGACAATACCGATGCGGAGGGAAGATTAACATTGGCAGATGCACTTTGCTATGCTCAACAACTTAATCCTGATGTAATAATTGATATAGCGACTTTAACAGGTGCTTGTATGGTTGCATTGGGAAGCGTTGCTTCAGGAATATTAGGAAATAATGAAGAATTAATTCAAAAACTTATAAAATGTGGTAAAAACGGAGGTGAAAGACTATGGGAAATGCCGATGTTTCCGGAATATTTTGAAAGTTTAAAAAGTGATATTGCCGATATGAAAAATTCAGGAGCAAGAGGAGGCGGAACGACTACAGCGGCACTTTTCCTGAAAAATTTTGTTAATGAAGAAACTGCCTGGGCTCATATCGATATTGCAGGAACAGCTGTTATCGATAAACCTATTCTTGAAAATCCAAAAGGAGCAACAGGTGTCGGTATTAGAACGTTATTGAATTACATTTTAAGTGAATAGAAAAATATAAAAACGGAGTGTAAAACTCCGTTTTTTGTTTGAAAATTTGAAAAATGACTTTTTTTATACTATATTGAACACAAGATTAAGAATAAAAAGGAAAATAAAATGACAAGACCAATGAATATACCTGAAAAAATTCTTGCAGCACACGCAGGACTTGATGAAGTAAGACCGGGACAATTAATAACGGCGAAGCTTGATATAACATTAGCAAATGATATTACAGGACCGGTTGCTGTTCGTGAATTTAGAAAAATTGGAGCAAAAAATGTTTTTGATAAAAAAAGAGTTGTTTTTGTTCCTGACCATTTTGTACCCAACAAAGATATTAAATCCGCAGAACAAGTGAAAATGCTTCGTGAATTTGCAAGAGAACAAGATTTGGAAAACTTTTTTGAAGTTGGAAGAATGGGTATAGAACACGCACTTTTACCGGAAGCAGGAATTGTTACCGCCGGTGATTTAATAATCGGAGCTGATTCTCACACTTGCACTTATGGTGCATTGGGTGCATTTGCGACAGGTGTTGGTTCTACTGATTTGGCTTGTGGTATGGCATCTGGTGAAACATGGTTTAAAGTTCCTGAAACTATTAAGGTTGAGTTTAACGGTAAACTTAACAAATGGGTAAGTGCAAAAGATTTGGTACTTCATTTGATTGGTGATATCGGAGTTGACGGTGCTTTGTATCAAGCTCTTGAAGTCGGCGGAAATGTAATTGATGAAATGGATATGGATGGAAGATTTACTTTCTGCAATATGGCGATAGAAGCTGGTGCTAAGACGGGAATTATTGCAGCAGATGCTAAAACGGAAGAATATTTGAAAGGCCGTTCAATCAGACCTTATAAAATTTACAAAAGTGATGAAGGTGCAGAATATGTCCGCACAATTAAATATGATGTTGCAGATATTGAGCCGACAGTTGCATTTCCTCATTTACCGGAAAATACTAAACCGATTTCACAAGTTGGTGATGTAAGAATTGATCAAGCTGTTATTGGAAGCTGCACAAATGGCAGACTTTCTGATTTGAAGGTTGCAGCAGAAATTCTTGAAGGCAGAAAAGTTGATAAAAACGTGAGATTGATTGTATTCCCCGGAACTCAAAAAATTTATCTTGAAGCTATTGAAAAAGGATATATTCAAACGATTGTAAAAGCAGGCGGTGCTGTTTCAACACCGACTTGCGGACCATGTCTTGGCGGACACGCAGGTATTTTGGCTGCCGGAGAAAGAGCTATTTCCACAACAAACAGAAACTTTGTTGGAAGAATGGGACATGTCGATAGCGAAGTTTATCTTGCATCTCCTGCAATAGCAGCTGCAAGTGCTATTTTAGGAAAGATTGCATCTCCTGAAAGTTTGTAATTTGAATTTAAGATATTTCAGAAAACGGTCAATTTTTGGCCGTTTTTTTTGTTTTTTGGGGTTGTTTTGATAATTTTGTGAATATCTTTTTTAAGAAGTTATCTTTATAGGTTTTTTTCATATTTACGGAAGATTTTTCAAGAAGATTAAGGATTTGAAAATCAGAAAAATCAAAGTGTCTTTGAATTTCTGTCAGAAATTTTGACAAATGTTTTTCGGCAAGTTTTAATTTGTCGGATTTTGATAATGATTTTAAATCTGATGACATAAAAATACCCCTTAGAAAGAATAACAAATTCTATATTGCAAAACATTACCAAAAAGCGTGATTATGTAGTATTAAAACTTTTAACTTTATAATTTTGCCAATGTGTAATAAAATGATATTTATTAGAAAATAATAGTTTACAGGTTGTTATTAATGGAAAAATTTTTATTTAAAAAAAATAAAATTTTACTGATGTTTTTTGTTTTGACTTGTATTGTTTTCATAATATCTTGTTTTATTTCAAACAAAGGTTTATTTTTTGATATCCCTTGGATGTTTCAAACGGCATTGAATTCTTATGATGAGCAAGTTGTTTCAAAATCTTCACTACCTTATATTTTTTATTATTTTCATTCTGCGAGGTTTTTTTCTTCTGTTTTAGCAACTTTACCATTTAATATACTTTTACCTTTGTTAAAAAATCAATCACCGCTATTTTTATTAAATAGTTTTTATGTTTCATATTTGATAGTTGAAATAATTTTGGTAGGCTTAAATTTTTACATAGCAAAATATACCAAGAGAACAGATGTTGCAATATGGTCGCTGTTTACATTCTGTTTTTTATCTTTGCCTTCTATTATTTGGGTTGTTCGAGAAAATAATATTGCTTTTCCTGTGTGGTTCATACTTTTACAGTACTTCCTTACGAATAAAAAATTAAGAAATATTGATAAAATAATTTTGTTAGGATGTCTTGTTTTTTCGTTTGAATCTTTTGAGATTTTTGCTGTTTTAGGCTTGTTGCTTTTTGTTTTCTCAATAATTTTTTATAGAAAAAATTTCCAGAACAAATATATTAAAATGTACATAGGTACAATGTCTTTAGTTGGGGCATTATATATTTGTTTCAAAACTTTTGTAATATTTCCTATGTTTTATGATTTATCTTCTGAAAGTTCTGTGTGGATTCAAAATACGTTTTGGTCGATAAGACATTTGTTTGAACATAGTGCAATATTCTTTTCGTTGGGTTCTATATTTTTGTTTGTAATTTTGTTTAATAAAAAATTTAAAAGTTATAAAATTGTAACTTGTTCAATATTTGTCATATTGATAGTTTTGTATTTGCAGACAAAATTTCTTCAAGTCGGTAGAGAATTGGAATATTATGCCTTGATGTTGATTTTTTTACCTGTCATTTTCTTAGGAATTTTATCGTCAGAAGCTTTTGGAATATTAAAATTAAATGGTAATAGGTTAAATAAAATTTTTTCATATACTTTAATTATTGGTATTATGTCTTTGTTATGGCAAATTAAAGGAAGTGTTTTTCATTATTATAAAATATTTCTTCCTGTAAGTTCAGAAATAAAAAATTCTAATAAAACTGTCAATTATATCTCTGATAAGTATTTTGATGACTATGTACTTTTTTACGGAAGCTATTCTTGTATAATTCGTTCTGTATTTATGCAAGCGGATAAACCATTTAATAAAATAGAAAAAATATACATTCCTGATACAAAACACACCGGATATAACGATGTGGATAGAGAAATATTATATTATCCTGAAAAAGGAGTTATTTCGTTTGTCGGAACAGAGATGAAAGTTAAATCCAAAAAATGGGATTTTTCAGATTTGATAGAAAAAATAAAAACAGAAACCTTAGTGGATTTCAAGCAAGTTGACTAAAATTATCTTGTATAAACTCTTGAAAGTCTAACTTTTAGCCTGCAAATAAGTTCGTAATTTATTGTGTTTAAGATTTCAGCCCATTCGTTTATTGAAATATTTTCATCTCCGTCTTGTCCGAGCAGAGTTATTATGTCACCTTCATTAGCTTCAACACCGGTTATGTCAAACATCATTTGATCCATTGTGATGTTGCCGATTTGCGGAACTTTTTTGCCATGTAAAATTCCGTAAATTTTATTTGATAAACCTCTTGAAACACCGTCAGCATAGCCAATAGGAACAGTAGCAATTGTTGTTTCTTTATTTGTTATATATTTGTGAGAATAACTTACTCCGGAGTTGGCATGGGCATTGTGAATGTTAACGATACGACCTCTAAGTGACATTGTTGGAATTAATTTGGGCGGGTTATCAAAATTGGGAATTAAATCCGGTTGAAGTCCGTATATTCCAATCCCTGCTCTTGCCATATTGTAGTTGATTTGAGGGAATGTAATTAATGCGGCAGTATTTGCACAATGCAATAAAAGTCCGGATGTATCAACTTTTGATAAAACATCGTCCCAAATTGCTATTTGTTCTTTTGTTTTTTTTGCATCTTCAGCACAGGCAAAATGAGTGAAAATACCTTGTAAATCAATGAAATCTGATTTTTGAACCTGCTTTATTAAATTTACGGCATTTTCATGAGAAACACCGATTCTATTCATGCCCGTATCGAGTTTTACGTGAACTTTAGGTTTAATGCCGGTTTTTTCGTATGTAATTTTGCATGTTTCAATGTGTTCAGGCAAAAAGAGAGAGAGCGAAATATCATTTTCCGCAGCCCAGTCGAAAGCCCAAATTGGAGCGGCACCTAAGACTAAAATAGGGGCGGAAATTTTATTTTCTCTAAGTTGCATAGCTTCATCAATAGAAGCAACACCGAGCATATAGACACCGGAGGCTAAAAGCGTTGGCGTAATCATAACACTTCCGTGACCGTAAGCATCAGCTTTAACGACAGCAAGAATTTTAGCACCCTCATGAGCATATTTTTTAAGTTCAAGAATGTTTTTCTCGATTGCGTCGAGATTAATTTCGACCCAAGCGTCACGTCTTGTATTTAAGTATGATTGTCTGTTAAATTTCATACAAAAATGATACCCCTGACGAAAAAAAAAAGCAAAATTTTATAAAATAGTAATAAAAGTTAATTTTAGGAAAAGCAAATTACAAGGAAATGTAACAAGATTAAAGAAAATATTTGGTATTTTTTTATTTTTATGTGAGAATTTTTATAGCGGTAAACGCAGAAAATATTATTAGTAGAAATAAAAGGAATAAAAAAATGCCAAGACAAATTCCGTTAGAAAAAATCAGAAACTTCGGTATTGCAGCGCACATTGATGCAGGTAAAACAACCACTACCGAACGTATCTTGTTTTACACAGGTAAAACTCACAAAATCGGTGAAGTACACGATGGTGCAGCAGTAACCGACTTTATGGATCAAGAAAGAGAACGTGGTATCACAATCCAATCAGCAGCAGTAACAGCAGAATGGAAAGGACACCAAGTTAATATCATCGACACCCCGGGTCACGTTGACTTCACAGTAGAAGTTGAACGTTCACTTCGTGTATTGGACGGTGTAGTAGCTGTATTCTGTGCAGTTGGCGGTGTTCAATCACAATCAGAAACAGTATGGCGTCAAGCAAACCGTTACGAAGTTCCTCGTATGGTATTCGTAAATAAGATGGACAGAACAGGTGCTGATTTCTACAGAGTTGTTGAACAAATCAGAACTCGTTTAGGCGGAAATGCAGTTCCTATCCAACTTCCTATCGGAGCAGAAGATAAATTCACAGGACTTATCGATTTGATGAAGATGAGAGCTGAAATTTATACAAATGACTTGGGAACAGATATTAAAGACGAAGAAATCCCAGCAGACATGCTTGAAAAGGCAAAAGAATACAGAGCTCAAATGGTAGAAAAGATTTCTGAAACAGATGATGATTTGATGATGAAGTTTTTAGAAGGTGAAGAACCGACAGTTGAAGAGCTTAAAGCAGCTTTGAGAAAAGCAGTTTGCACAAACCAAATCGTTCCTGTAACTTGTGGCACAGCATTCAAGAACAAGGGTGTTCAATTGATGTTAGATGCTGTAATCGACTATATGCCTTCACCGATTGATGTAAAAGCTATCGAAGGTGAACTTGAAGACGGAACAAAAGTTGAAAGACATTCATCAGATGATGAACCGTTTGCAGCTTTGGCATTCAAAGTTATGACAGACCCGTTTGTAGGTCGTTTAACATTCTTACGTGTTTATTCAGGTAAGTTGACATCAGGTTCTTATGTTCTTAATGCAACAAACGGCAAGAAAGAACGTATTTCAAGACTTGTTCAAATGTACGCAGATCAAAGAAACGAAATTCAAGAAGTATTTGCTGGTGACATTTGTGCAGCAGTTGGTTTGAAAGATACAACGACAGGTGATACTCTTTGTGATGAAAAATCACCTATCATTCTTGAAAAAATGGAATTTCCGGAACCTGTTATCTCGGTTGCTATCGAACCTAAAACAAAAGCAGACCAAGATAAAATGGGTATTGCTCTTCAAAAACTTGCAGAAGAAGATCCTTCATTCAGAGTTAAATCAGATACAGAAACTGGTCAAACAATCATTTCAGGTATGGGCGAACTTCACCTTGATATTATTGTTGACCGTTTGCTCAGAGAATTCAAAGTTGATGCAAACGTAGGTAAACCGCAAGTTGCATATAGAGAAACAATTCTCGGTAATGCAGATCAAGATTCGAAATTTGCACGTCAATCAGGTGGTAAAGGTCAGTATGGTCACGTTAAAATCAGAATTTCACCTGCTGAAGAAAATGCCGGATTTGTATTTGAAAACAAAATCGTTGGTGGTGCAATTCCGAAAGAATACATCGAACCTGCAAGAAAAGGTATGGAAGAAGCTCTTGAAGGCGGTATTTTGGCAGGATATCCTGTTATCGACGTTAAAGTTGAACTTTATGACGGATCATATCACGAAGTCGATTCATCAGAAATGGCATTTAAGATTGCCGGTTCAATGGCTATCAAAGAAGGCTGTCGTAAAGCAAGACCTTGTATTCTTGAACCTATGATGAAAGTTGAAATTGAAATTCCTGATGAATTCACAGGTACAATCATCGGTGATATTTCAAGACGTCGTGGTCGTGTTGAAGGCCAAGAACCTCAAGGTAACACAGGAAACGTTATCATCAGAGCGACAGTTCCGCTCGCAAATATGTTTGGTTATGCTACAGATTTGCGTTCAAACACTCAAGGTCGTGGTACATTCTCAATGGAATTCAAATGCTACGAACAAGTTCCTGCAAATGTTGAAAAAGAAATCATCGAAAAAGCAGGTGCTTCAAAATAATTTGTTTCAAGTATTTGAAACGGAAAAGGAACGGCAGAAATGTCGTTCCTTTTATTTATTTTTATTTATTTCTTTTGCAATTGGTTCTGTTAAAATATTCCATGCTTTTTCATTTGGATGGAAAGCTATTAAATATTCCTTTTTTAACAAATTTTTATTCGCAAGTTTGCTTGTTTCTAAAACCTTTATGTCTATGGCATTTAATTTTTTTATCAAAGTATCTTTATATAAGATTGGAACATTGTCATAAAGGATGACTGTGAAATTTATTTTGTGTTTTAATCTTTTTTCGATAGCATTTTTTGTTTCTGAAAAATATTTCACGACAAAATCTGTTAAATATTGTTCATTTCTTTCATTATATAAAATTTTTTCATTATATCTTTTCTTTAAAATTTGGTAAATAGAAGAGGTTTCAATGAAATTTGTTAAATAATTGTTGTGCTTTTTGTGTATTAGTTTATTGTTTTTAAAATAAAAATATGAACATAAAGTACCTTCGTAATTAAAATGCTCTCCAAGCATTCTTCTATAATGATCATTAATCATAATGTAAATATAGTCTTTTGAATCGGGTACTTCTTTGTAAAAATAATCGGATATAGCTTGCAAATACATATATTGAAAAGAGCCGCCATCAACGCTTCTATTATATACAGGTCTTTTCAAAAGGTGGGATAATTTATAGCCAAAAGTTTGATTTTCTTCCAACATAAAACCAAAACTACAACCAAAAATAACAATTGGAGGGGTCTTATATTCTCTACCTTCCGGTGTTCTGCCACCTAAAGCTCCGTTTTTATCTTCTCCGGTAAAGAAGTTTTCAAGATTTTCATATGGCCAAATGGAAGGTGAAGATATGTTATGGCAAAAAGCATCAAAACTTTTATATCTTTGAGGAATTTTTTTGTTATGGATTTTTAGGATACTAATATCAAGAATTATAAATAAAATAAAATAAAAGAAATAATTATGTTTGTTGTTATTAGAATTAGTATTTTTAAAAATTTTTTCAATGCAACTCCTTTTATTATGATTATAAATACAGAAAACACTTAAATAAATTTTTTGATTTCTTCTAAATATGAGGCACTAACTTTTTTGTCATCATTTTCGATTAAATAATTTCTTGAATTTATCAAAATTCTTGATTTTTCTTCTGTTGAGAGGTTGTAAACTTTTTTTATTAAATTTGTTAATTCAACAACATCCGGATTGCAGGTGAAACCATTAATTCCATTTTTTATAATTCCGTCTATGCCGTCATTTTTGGTTGCAATCACAATATTTGCCCTTGCTGCGGCTTCAAGGTATGCCATTCCGAATGTTTCATGGTCGCTTACAAGCACAAATAAATCCGAGTCACGAAGTTTCAAAAGCACTTCATCATTGGGCAAATGTCCTTCAAATACAACTCTGTCTTGTAGATTGTATATTTTGACAAGTTTTTTTAGATAATCTGCTTGTTCTCCATCTCCGATAATTTTTAGTACAATATCCTGTATATTTGTTCTTGCAACCGCTTTTATGACTATGTCTATATTTTTTCTTTTGATTAATTTTGAAACGGTAGTAATTATAAACGGAGATGGCTTGCGGAAAGCTTTTTCATTGAAAAATTCCTGAGGTTCAATAATTTCTTGTTTTACACCTGATGGAGCGATGAATGTTTTATTTTCTGCAAAAGGGGAAAGTTCTTTTATTTTTTTTGAAAGAACAATGCTCCTTGCTGAAATGCAATCAGCACGTTTATAGGCTTTTAATAGTTTTTTCTTGAAATAAATTCCGTAAATAGGGTTTGATAAAACAGTTATATCAGAACTGTGAACAGATATTGCGTATGGTATAGCCGGACACTTTTCAACAAGCTTAAAAGCGAATAATGCACCTGAGGGCATGTGGCTTATGACAATATTGTAGTTGTAAATTTTGAAATCTTTAGGTAATTTTTTTGTAATGTCAAAGAGAAAAGGCGAGATGCAATTTACGTTGTAAATTGTAATTCCGTCTTCAAAATAAGTTTTTTCAGGAAAAATTTTCTTTTTTCTAATGATAGTATTCAGCAGAAAATTAGGACGAATAACATCTACTTGATGACCTAATGAAATCCAATTTTTTGCAAATTCTTTTATAGTTTGCGGTTCGTTGCTGTTTTCAAGCGGATATAAATCTGTGACCAATAAAATTCTCATAATTCCATGCCCGTAATTAATTTTATTATAGTATAATTTTAGATATGATAGAACTAAATATTAAAAATTATGCACATATTGGAGATGCTTTTTGGGAACTTTTTGTCAGAGAAAAAACCGTTTTTATGACAGAAAACTTGAAAAGGCTCCACGAGATAACTGTATCATTTGTAAATGCTGAATTTCAGACAAAAATGCTTGATGAAGTACTTATTCCGATTTTGACGGAAGATGAACTTGCTTTGATAAAAAGAGGCGGAAATATAAAGATATCATCACTGCGAAAAATAAATCGTAATTTGCATAGAAAAGCGACGGAGTTTGAGGTTTTGATAGGATATTATTATTTGCATGATAAAAGTCGTCTGAATGAGTTATTGTCTGTTATAGAACCGTATATAACGGTACAAAATTTAAAATAATGTTACTCTTTTGTTAAATATATTTTACTTTTTTAAATGAGCATGATAAAATTAAGGTATCAGAAATGAAACGGCTACCCGTTTCATTTTTTATTTATTGAGAAATCAAGTGAGTGCAAGGGAATGAAGAACGAAAAGAAAATTCATAGCGAAAAACAAAATGAATATGAACATTTCAACAAGCATGAATTAATGGAAAAATTAATTCCGCTTGTGGAAAATACGGCTATGAGATTTGGGGTGGTTCCTGTCGAGATTGATTTTTCAAAAGAAAATCACAGATGGTTTTTGAGAATATTTATATATTCGCAAGAACGCCAGATTACGCTTGATGATTGTGAAAACATGTCGAGAAGTTTAGGTGACTTTTTAGATGAATTAATTCCTTTCAAATTCAATTTGGAGATAAGTTCTCCGGGATTGGAAAGAAAATTAAAATCACCCAAAGAGTATTTGATTTTTAAAGGACGAGATATTCTTTTAAAGCTCAAAAACGGAATAGACGACACTTATGAAAAACAATTTGTGGCGAAAATAGTTGATTTTGAAGAAAATGAAGGTGTTACGGTGTTTTTGTACGGAAACAAAAAAGAAGTAACGATACCGCTGAATAATATATTAAATGCGAGATTATACTCGCCTGATTTATAGGAGAATACAGAATGATTAAAATCGGAACGGCATTATTTGAAGCTTGCGAGCAGCTTGAACAAGAAAAAGGCATTGGTAAAGATGTTATTATTGCATCATTGTGTGATGCTATGGTAACAGCATATAAAAAACACATTAAAGCAAAAGAAGCAAATAATGTTGAAGCAATTTTAGATGAACAAACAGGCGAAATTGGTGTATTCAGAACGAAATGCGTAGTCAATGAAGTTGTTGATCCGGATACGGAAATTTCTCTTGATGATGCAAAGGAAATTGACGAGGATGTTGAACTTGAAGATGAAGTTAAAATTGAAGTTACTCCGGATGATTTTGGAAGAATAGCCGCACAATCCGCAAAACAAGTTATAACTCAAAGAATAAGAGAAGCTGAAAGAAAACTTGTTTTAGACGAATTTATGGATAAAAAAGGAACTCTTACAACCGGTATAATTCAAAGAATAGAAAACAGAAATGTAATAGTTGCAATTGGTAAAGCAGAAGCTGTAATGCCTGTTAAAGAACAAATCCCCGGAGAATATTACAAACCCGGAAACAGAATCAGAGTATTTGTTTTGAACGTAAAAGACACACCTCGTCAATTACAAGTTATTGTTTCTCACGCACATGCCGAAATTGTTAGAGAATTATTTGAACTTGAAGTTCCCGAAATTGAAGACGGAATTGTTGAAATTAAATCAATTGCAAGAGAAGCAGGCTTCAGAACAAAGATTGCAGTTGCAAGCAATGACCCCGATGTAGATTGCGTTGGAGCATGTATAGGACCCAGAGGCAGCCGTATTCAAACAATTATAGGTGAACTCAGAAACGAGAAAATAGATATTGTAAGATATTCTGATGACCCTGTTGAATATATTGTAAATACTTTGTCGCCTGCAAGAGTTGTATCAGTTGATATTCTTGCAGATGATGAATATTCTAAAGATGCATTAGTTATTGTTCCTGATGATCAATTGAGTCTGGCAATTGGTAGAGGCGGACAAAACGTAAGGCTTGCTCATAAATTAACAGGCTGGAAAATAGACATTAAGAGTGTTTCTCAGGCTGAATCAATGGAAAGAACTCGTCCGTCTGTTCAAGAAACGGATTATGAAGAACCGGTTCAAGAAGACGATTTCGAAGAAGAAGTTGATGATGAAGATATTCATCAAGAAGAATATGGCGTAGATGAAGAAGATGTTGAATCATTTACAGATAATGACTCAACAGAAGATGAAGAACAATAATTATTAAGATTTCGTTTTAATGTTAAAGCCCTCTTGTAAATAGAGGGCTTTTTAGTTGCTTTTTCACTAATAAAAATTATTTAGGTAAATAAATCACGAATTTTGTTAATAATTGTAATATAAAATGTTAAAAAGTGAATAAAATTAAACTTTTTTTGATTTATACCGAATATAAACATGAGCAAAGGTTGTGTAAAGGTAATTTATATTTGGACGGTATAAGAAAATACTCAAAAGAATGGTTTACTCTAAGCGGTTCGTCGGAAGATAAACTTACGGCGAAGAAGTTGGCTGACGGAGTAAAAACAAGCACCGGTGAAAACAAGGTGCTTGAAAAGAGTATATTTCTTGGTTCAAAAGAGGATTTTCAAGCAAGAATAGATGATTTTGCACAGGTTAATGATCCTGAAAAATCGGAGTTGTACGATACTTTCAGCGTAATAAACAGATATGGTGCTGAAAATATTTTTGAAGTTTTGGACGAAAACGGAGATGGCACCGTTTCTTTAAAAGAGATGTCGAATATTGCGGCAATTAACACGTCGGAACTCACAAACGGTGTTAATAAAAATTTCTCTGAACGAGATTTAGAATTGTTCTATGAAAATGCACTTGCTTCTGTAAATTCAGCGTTTACAGAAGATGAAGAGAATAATTCTATAAGTATCAGCTATGCAGATGGAACAAAATCTGTTTTGCAGGCTGATGAAGACGGAAAATTGGAATCAAAACTTTTAGAAAAAACAGTTGACGGAAACAAACAAACAACCTTATATGATTATACCGAAAAGTCTTTAACAAAGACTTATTATGATTCAAATGACAGAATGTATAAAGAAACATACGATGCTCCCGGAACTGTTGATGACAAGACAAAAACTCGCACATACAATGATGACGGAAGTTACAGAGAAGTTATTGATACAATCGGCATGACGACAACAACCGATTATAATGCCGGCGGTCGTTGGACTTCAAAAACGGAAACTATAAAATATGATTCAGATGGAATAATAGGAGATACAGAGCAGGAAAGTATAGGTGATTGTTGGGTTCTCGCAGGTGTTAATGCTATGAGAGAAACCGAAATCGGAGCCAAAATTATAAATGATTCAATAGTTCAAAATGATGACGGTTCTGTAACTGTATTGTTGAACGGACTTGGACAAGAGTATACATTTTCACCTGAAGAAATAGCTTTAAATCAATACCAGACTCCGAGTAAAGAGTATTCGAGCGGTGATACCGATATGAATTTGATTGAAATGGCAATCGGAAAATATAGAGAAGAATTAATCGCATCCGGTGACTATAAACCAAATAGTAGAAATTTAGATAAGACAGCAGGTGGTAGTGCCACTGTTGAAGATCCTTTGAAAGGTGGTCAATTAGACGAAGCTATTTATTATCTTACAGGCATAAAACCTTCTTATAATAAAGACAAAGCTGGTATTGAAGATGCTTTGAATACAATGAAAGATGATACGGAAATTAAATATGCTACAACCGTAAGTTTCTTGGCTGCGGATCCTTCTGTTACAAGCGGAAAAATTGTAACTCGCCATGCTTATAGTGTTATAAGTGTTGATGATGACAACGTTTATCTTGTAAATCCTTGGCATGCTGATAAAGTTATTACATATCCAAAAGATGATTTTATAAACAATACAAAACGTTTGAGTATAACTGATTTGTCACAATATGGTGCTAAGCCTGTTGAAGAAGATGTTAACGACGAAATTATATCGTAAATTTGTAACACTTTTGTAACAAAAGTGTTAATTTCTCTGAAAATATTAAAGTTTAGCTTTTTTTGCTGATAAATAATATAACACGTTGTAGTGTGTATTTGAGCAAGGTTTTTGTGAATTAATGGACGGAATTAATAAATACTCAAAAGAATGGTTTACTCTGAATGCAACGAAAGAGGATAAACTTGAGGCGAAAAAACTTGCTGCTGGTGTAAAATCAAGCAAAGGAAAAGATTTTGCTCTTGACGCATCTGTGTTTATTGGATCAAAAGAGGCTTTTGATACCAAAATAGGTCTTTACGATAAAGGTAAAGTCAAAAATGAAAACGCAAAAAATACTTATGAATTAATAAAACGCTACGGAGCTGAAAACATATTTAATGTTTTAGATGTTAATAATGACGGTGTGGTTTTGCCTGATGAAATAAAGACTATAGGTTCATTGAGTGAACAGGGAAAACCGGACAACGATAAGACAACTTTTTCTGAAAAAGATTTAGAGTTATTCTATGAAAATGCTTTAGCATCTGTTAATGCTGCCGTTACAGAAAATGGCGATGATGAAATAAAAATCAAGTATAAAGACGGAACAAAAACAACTTTAAAGGCTAATGAAAAGGGTATTCTTGAAACACAACTTGATGAAAAGAAGGTAAATGGCCGCAAGCAGACGGCATTGTATAATTATGAAGATAATACACTGACAAAGACTTATTACAATAAAAGTGGCAAGATGTATAAACAGACTTTCGATGCTGAAGGTACTGCAAATGATGCTGAAACAAAAAGAACCTACTATAAAAACGGTTCTTATAAGGATGTTACAACAACAGTCGGCATGGAAAGAGTTGAAAAATATAATAAAAAAGGAAAACTTATTTCCCAAAATACCGATGTAAATTATTCGATAGATGGAGTTATTGACGATACGAAACAAAAGAAAATAGGTGATTGTTGGGTATTATCCGGTGTTAATTCCATGAGAGAAACAGAAATAGGTGCAAAAATATTAAAAAACTCAATTACTCAAAATAAGGACGGTTCTGTTACGGTTGAATTAAAAGGTGTTGGAAAGGAATATACGTTTAGTGCCGGAGAAGTTACCTTGGCTGAATATCAAACACCTGATATGAAATATGCTCAAGGTGATACGGATATGAATTTAATTGAAATGGCGATTGGTAAATATAGAGAAGAAAAACTTGAGTCAGGTGATTATTCTCGTGGTGATAGAGATTTGACAAAAACAGTCGGCACAAATGCAACAAGAAAAGATCCTTTGAACGGCGGTCAGCTTGATGAAGCTATATATTATTTAACCGGTATAAAATCTGATTTTTACACAGATGAGAAAAATATCAAAAAATCTATCGAAAAAATAGCATCAAATCCTGATAAAGAATATGCAACGCAGGTTAGTTTCCTTGAAGAGGAAAAGGGTGTAACGGGCGGAGAAATCTTAACAAATCATGCTTATAGTGTAGTTGGTGCCGACAAGAAAAATGTTTATGTTGTAAATCCTTGGGATTCAAGCAAAGTTATCAAATATCCGAGAGATAAATTTGAAACAAATATAAAACGTTTGAGTCAGGCTGATTTGTCAAAAGCAAAAAAACTTGCAAAATAATGTGTAATTTTTGTAAACTTTTTGTAATAAAGTCCTGAAACATACGAAAAATATTAAAGTTTTCATTTTTTATGCAGATAACTATAATAACACGATTGTAGTGTCGTGTGGGCATGATAAGGTTTAGCAAAAAAACATGGACGGAATAAGAAAATATTCAAAAGAATGGTTCACACTAAAAGGTGATGCTGATGTTAAGGCAAAAGCAGACTTATTAAAAGATGGCGTTGAAAACTCCAAAAGAGGAGCAAGTTACAAACTTGACGGTAGCATTTTCCTTGGAAACAAAGAAGATGTTATGAATAAAGTCAATGAATATTATGCTAATCCGACAGAAGCCACAGAAGATATTATAAAAAATATGCAAACTTACGGTGCAGAAAATATCTTTAGTGTTTTAGATGCTAATTCAGATGGAAAAGTGACTCGTAAAGAGCTTTTAGATTTATCCGGAACAAGTACTACACAGGGAAGTAAGACTTTAGATACAGATTTTACCAAAAAAGATTTAGATGATTTTTATAAAAATGCCATGGCGGCGGTAGATGCTGCAGTTGAAGAGGATGGTAATACCGCAAAAATTTCTTATCAAGACGGTACATATACAGAATTAAAGGCAGATGATAAAGGTAAAGTTTACTCTGAATACTATGAAAAGAAGTTTGGTGACGGCAGGGTTGGTACAGAATACAATTCTCAAGATCAATCCCAAACAAAGACTTTTATGGATTCTGAACACAGACCGACAAGAATTATTTACGATAAAGAAGACAGTAAAAGATTTGATTACACTACCGATTATGTTTATAACGAAGATGGTTCTAAAACCGAGAGAATACAAACCGTCGGTAAAGATATGACAACGCAATATGATGCTGCAGGTAATAAGGTATCACAAGATATTCAATTGAAATACAATTCAGATGGAATAATTGACGATACAAGACAAAGTGATTCGCTTGGTGATTGTTGGTTACTTTGTGGTGCAAATGCTTTGAGAACATCAGAAAAAGGGCGTCAGATTATAAAAGATTCAATTCATCAAAATGATGACGGTTCTGTTACTGTGAACTTAAAGGGTGTAAACAGAACATACACATATTCAGCAGAAGAAATTGCCGCAAAAGAGTATTCCGATCCTAAAAAGCAATATTCGAGCGGTGATGCGGATATGAATATTCTTGAAATGGCGATGGCAGATTTCAGACGAGAAAAAATAGCAGACGGAACGGCTCAGACTAACAGTCGTGATTTAAGAGTAACAGTTGGACCTGTAGCTACGGAAAAAGACCCTCTAACAGGTGGTCAAGCTGATGAAGCGATATATTATTTAACCGGTATTAATTCTGAATATGGCAGTTCAAATGATACTCAAGAAAGAAAGAAAGAGTTATTATCAAAATATTTAGATGCTGATAAGTCGAGTATGGCAGCGACAATAAGTTTCCTTGATAAAGATGAATCCGTTGACAAAGATATCATAACAGGTCATGGATATAGCTTAGTTGGTTCGGATGATAAATATGTATATGTTGAAAATCCTTGGCATGCAGGTAAACAAATTGCATATCCGATTGATAAAATCGGCGATAATATTATGCAAATCAGTATGACAGAATTAGATCCTGCAAAAGCTCAAGAAGAAATTAAATCTACAGAACCGGAAACACCTCAAGAGCCTGCTCAACCTGCTAAAACAGAAGAAAAGCAAAAAGGTTTCTTTGAAAATGTCGGTGATTTCTTTAAGAAAATAGGAAGCGGAATTTCTAAGTTCTTCAAAGGTTTATTTGGTGGTTAATTCAAATATCGATTGAGGAAGTTTATTTTCGATGAGCAAAATTTTTTGTTCATGAGAAAGTTTTTTTATTCTCTTTTCGATTTTCATAGCTGTTGATTTAGAATCGAACCTTTTTTGCCAAGCAATTTTTAAAGGTTTGTTTGCTCGTGTATATTTTGCACCTTTGCCTGATAAATGTTTTTGAAATCTTTTTTCTGTATTATCTGTGTAGCCACAGTAATAGGAGCCATTTTCGATTAGAAGAAGGTAAACAAAATAGCTTTTATTCTGCATCTTGAATTTTTTCCAATAAATCAATAATGGTTTCGTAATTTTCTTCTGTTACAAGTTTTCCTCGAAATTCAGAAGCTCCACGAATACCTTTAATGTAGTATGGATAAAATTTTCTAAAAAATTTTATTCCGTTTAATTCTCCACGAAAAGCTATTTCTTCATTAAGATGTTTTTTTAGGACAGAAATTCTCTCTGCAAGGGTTCTTTCCTTAGGAATAATTCCTGTTTTGAAATAATTGTCGATATCTGCAGGGAGCCAAGGATTTCCTAAAATTCCTCGTCCGATTGCAACACCGTCAGCTTGAGAATCAGATAATGCTTGTTCGGCAGTTTCTACCGATATTATATCTCCATTTATGAAGTATGGGATGTCTATTTCACCTTTTAGTTTTGAAACGGCTTTCCAATTTGCAGAACCTGAATACATTTGTACTCTTGTTCTTGCGTGTATACAAACTGCTGATGCACCTGCTTCTTGCATTTTTACTGCAAATTCAACAAAGTTGATACAATTTTGATTTATTCCCAAACGAAATTTGCAGGTTATGGGAATATTCAGTTGTTCTTTTATTGTTCTAACGATTTCTGCTGCAACGTCAGGTGATTTCATTAAAGCACAGCCGTCAGTTGCCTTCATCACTTTGTTTACAGGACAACCCATATTTATGTCGAGAATAGAGGCTTTTGGCTCAAGAATTTTTGCTGATTTTAGCATTAAATCCTTCTTGTGACCGGAAATTTGAAAGGCTATCGGTTTTTCTTGAGGATTGGTTGCTGTAATTAAAACTTCTGCTTTTTGGCTCAAGGCTTCTGAGCTAATCATTTCTGTTGTCAAAAGACAATCTTTTGAATATTCTCTAATTAATTTTCTCAAAACTAAATCTGTTATTCCTGCCATTGGAGCGGAAATAACTTTTGTATTAAGAGTTATATTTCCTATTTTTATAGAGTTTTTATTGTTTAATTCTTGTGCGTGCATATTCTGTATAAGCGTTATTTTCTTTCGTTAATTCCAAAAATTTCTTGTAGTTTTGAATTGCTCTCGGAAAATTTTTGAGAGCATCGTAATCAACACCTAAAGAGTAGTAAACAAGAGCAATTGAAGAATCTTTTGCAATAACTGTTTCATAGTCGGCTATTGCTTCTTTGTATTTACCGAGTGCGTCAAAAACCATCGCACGATAGTAATATGGCATATAATCTACGGTTTTTTTATTGATTAAATTGGTCAGTATTGCCTGTGCTGAAGCATAATCCTGTGCCTTGTATTTTTGAATTGCAAGGTTTAAATCTCGACTTTGAATTTGTTGAGTTATGTATTCTTTGAATTCTTTAACTTTAGGATTTGTTGAAGTTTTGATTTTGTTTATATATTCTTGTGCTCTGTCAAAATCATCTTGTTCTATGTAAATTCCTGATATTGTTAATAAAACGGTTTCATCAGACGGCTTTATTTCCAATGCTTTTTTATAAAATTCAATAGCTTTCTGATAATCTTTCATAAGTTGATAAACAGCTGCTGTTCCAACGAAGGAGTCATAACCTTGGGGAGAGATTTTATTGTATTTTTCAAGTGCTGCCTTGTATTCGCCCTTTTCTCTTAAATCAGCTGCTTCTTCAAATAGTGAACCTGTGTATCTTTGTTGTAAATCTTTATTGAAATCTAAAACTTGTTTATCATTTGGAAATTTTTGTTTTGCAAGTTCTGCGTATGCAATTGCTTGCTTCATTTCGTTTCTTCCGCTGTATATTTGAGCGAGATTTAAGTACAAAGATTTATCATTTTGGTTGGCATCTATTGCAAGTTTATAATATTTGATTGCTTTCTCTATATCTTTGTTCTTGTGTGCTGCATAAGCTGTTTGTGCGTAAAATTCCGGTGATAAAGTTATCCCTTGTGCTTTTAGTGTTGATAATGCATCTTCTGCGGGCATGTTTCTGGAATAAATTTCTGCAAGTCCAAACTGTGCTTCGGCATTATTTTCATCATATTTGAGAACATTTTTATATTCTTCTGCTGAATTTTCCCATAATGACATAGCTTGGAAACATTTTGCTTTTTGTAGACGTGCTTGAACATTTTTTGGGTCGCTAAGTAATGCTTTGTTGCAAAAATCTACGGATTCTTTATATTTTTTCTTTTCGTAATATAAAATTGCGGCATTAATTTTTGTTATTAAAAGAGATGGATTTAGCTTTTCAGCTGTTTGATATTCGGCTAATGCTCCTTCAGTATTTCCTCTTTTTTGATAAATAACGCCTAAATTACAGTGAGCTTCTCCGTCTGCCGGATTATTATTAACACGTTGTCTGCAAATTTGTTCGAGTGAATTTAAAATTTCTTCTTTTTCATTAGAATTTTCAAGATTTTCGAGAGCAATATTATAATTTTCAGAAGCGAGTGTGTATTCTCCACATTCTTCGTATGCACGAGCAGCCTTAAGTCTTATTTCTGCGTCATTTGGAGCCATTTTTAATGCTTTTTCAAAGTACATAGTAGCTGCTCTTGGTTGACCTAAAATATTTAGAACATCTCCTAAACCAGTGTTTGCAGCTTTTGCATTTGCCGGATCTTCCATAGCTCTGTAATAATCATAACCTGCAGCTGCAATTTTACCGCCTAATCTTAATTCTTTTGCTGTTTTCATAAGGCCTGAAGCTGTAATATCAGCGTTTAAAGAATGTTCAATTGTATTTAAATTTGCCATAGATGATGAAAAAGAAGCGTTTGATGGTGATGCTTTTCCGTTGA
The DNA here is from genome assembly GCA_051875105.1 of Candidatus Gastranaerophilaceae bacterium. Taxonomy (GTDB): domain Bacteria; phylum Cyanobacteriota; class Vampirovibrionia; order Gastranaerophilales; family Gastranaerophilaceae; genus RUG841. Next base: position 2,395 of record JBJEGN010000112.1, on the reverse strand, counting down.
AACACACAAAATAAAATGCGGCTGATTTCAAGTCTGCAAGGGCATTTTTAGGGTCTTTCTGTGTGTTATTGTAAAATTCCGCACGAGAAATGTAAGAATTTATTAAACCAATTTTTGAAGAGTTATCGTTTGGATTTTCTCTTAAGGCTTTTAGGAATGCTTTTATTGCACTGCTATATTGCCCTGTGCCGTATAGATTTTGACCTTGAGTATAGTAATAACTCGGTGCAACATCATCGTATGTTGCAGCAAATGACGGAGAAGTTGTTGCTGTTGCTAATAGAATTGCCGTTATTGCTAATGTTTTATTGTATTTCATCATCGTACTTTCTTCTAATATATAATTAATTTTATCGTGACTTTTGAATTTTTGTAGACTCCTGTCGGGGAATATACAATTCAATTAATTATCTTTTTCTGTCCAAACGGTTTTGTCTTTTCCGTCTTTGAAAATTATTCCGATTTTGTCAAAAGAGTTTCTGATTTTATCGGCTAATTCCCAATTTTTTTCTGCTCTTGCATTTGCTCTTATTTCTATAACTTTATCAAGAAGTTTATATCCATTTAGGTCTTTGTTTTCAATAAAATTAAGTTCATCAGAAATTGTTAAAATTCTTTTGTTTAATTCTTCTTCTGAAATTTGAGATTTTTTACAAGTGAACCCCAAAACTTGCATAAGCATTTTTAATGTTCCAACATATTTTCCTGCTAAATCTTTATCATTTTGAGCTTTTGCAGAATTTGCTTTGGTTGCCAAATCAAACAGAACAGAAAGTGCTACAGAGGTGTTGAGGTCATTATCCATTGAGTTTTTGAATTTTTCAACATCTTCTGCTTGTTCATCTGCTTTTATTTTTTCGGCTCCGGCAAAAGAAGAAACTTCATCAAGAGCTGTTTGTAATCGTTTAAAACCGGCTTTTGCACTATTCAACGCTTCATCATTGAATTCGACAGGCATTCTATAGTGGTTTGTCAAAATGAAAAATCTTATTGTATCTGCATCATAATGTTCTAAAAGAGCATTTATTGTAACAAAATTTTTAAGAGATTTTGACATTTTTTCTTTATTTATTGTTACAAAACCGTTGTGAAGCCAATAGTTTACAAAGGTTTTACCACTTGCACACTCTGATTGAGCAATTTCGTTTTCGTGATGTGGAAAAATCAAATCAGCACCACCTGCGTGAATATCAATTTGTTCGCCCAAATATTTTTTAGACATCGCTGAGCATTCAATGTGCCAACCCGGACGGCCAATTCCCCAAGGTGACTTGTAACCGTCTTGTTCATCTTTTTTCCAAAGAGCGAAATCAAGAGCATCTTCTTTTTTGCTTGATTTTTCAACTCTTGCACCTGCTTCAAGGTCATCAATCGGTTGTTTACTGAGTTTCCCATAGTCTTTAAAGTTTTTTACTCTGAAATAAACATCACCGTCTGATTCATAAGCATAACCTTTTGAAATTAGAATTTTTATAAGAGCAATCATTTCTCCGATTGTTTTTGTTGCTCTTGGTTCAAAATCCGGTTGTAAATTATTGAGGTCCTTCATCGCATCTGCAAAAATTTTGTAATACTTGTCAGAAATTTCTTGTGCTGTTTTACCTTCGTTATGGGCTTTTGCTAAGATTTTGTCATCAACGTCAGTAACATTTCGACAATATTTTACGTCAAAACCTGAAAACTTTAGATATCTGTACAGCATATCCCAAGTTATATAGCATCTTGCGTGTCCAAGATGCGGATAATCATATACAGTTGGTCCGCATACGTACATAGTAACTTTGTTTTCGTTTATTGGTTTGAATTCATCAAGAGAATTTGTGAGTGTATTATATAATTTAAACATTTTGACCTCGCTTTTCGAAAAATATTATACAGCAACAATAAACAGCAAGCAATTGTCGAAAGAATACTATGTTTTTGTTTGTAAAATCAATCTTGGAAAATTTTCGTGAAAAATAATTATAAAGGGTAATGAAAATATTTTTACGACATTTAAAATTATTATAAAGGTTGTATTGTATAAAATTTTTGTAAAAAACAGAAGGGAGGTTTTAGAATGGAAACGCTTAGAAACATAGCATATACTCTTGTTTTAATAGGTGCTGTAAATTGGGGCTTAGTTGGAATTTTTAATTTCGATTTAGTTGCTTTTTTACTCGGTAATATGACTTTATTATCAAGAATTGTATATTCACTTGTTGGAATAAGTGCCGTATATGCGGCTTTGACAATAAGAGCTTGTGCTTGCGACAAGAAAATTGTCTGATTTTCGATAATGTAGCTTTATTAAAATGCCTGTTTGCAAATGGGCATTTTTTTTATTAACAAAAAAATCATAAAAAAAAGCCCTCAATAGAGGGCTGTACTTTTAATTAGAGAGAGATAGAGAGAA
>JBJEGN010000111.1:0-6381 GCA_051875105.1 Candidatus Gastranaerophilaceae bacterium | reverse complement strand
ATGCGTATTAGATGCGGCATAACTTCCTGTTGAGCCTATTTCGGTAGTTAAGGTTTGACCGAGTATGGCTTTTGAAATTTCTGCATTCATTTTATCGATAAGCTGTTCGTATATAGCAGCAGATGAGGATTTATTGGCTTCTTGTATTTCAACGGAAGAATCGTCAGGGATAACAGCAATGGCATCCTGAACCATTTGCTCCAATAAATCAGCAAGAGTGTCGGTTTCTTCTTTGGTTGCTCCACGAGGATGTTTGCCGATAAGATGCGGCATTCCGTATTTTTCAGTAAATACAACCCAAAATTTTAATCCACCTTTTTTAAAAGTTACGGGCCAAAAAACACGAGAAAGAACTCTTTCTCCGTATGGGTTTTCATAGCTTGGATTGGATTGAGGACACAAAAACTTGCGTGGTGGAAGCTCTTCTCCCCAATAATGTTCTTTTGTTCTGAATTTTAGTTGGTTTTCATCATCAAAACAAAACCATTCGGGAGGCTTGGCTTTTAATTCAAGGGGTAAAATATAATTACCAACCTTACCCCACATAACTTCTATTGGGGTAAAACCAAATAACGCAGCATCTAAAATATCATTAATGATTTTATTCAAATTTAGTTTTTTGAGTAATTTTTCAATCAATTCTGCATTTTTATCTTTATCAATCCCTCTATTTAAATCCCATTCAAGAGATAAAACACCTGCTTTTCTTGATTGAACACACGCAAAAACGTGAGGGTCACAGAGTAATTCTTTGTAAATCCTGACATCTTTACCCTGTTTTCTTAAAACAATATCCGGATCAGGTAAATATGTTCCTAATGAATAAAAATTTATACTGCGTTTTCGAGTTGCAATTTCTTCTGATAATTTTTTTGCCATAAAAATTTCCTTTAGGGGTTATAAAAAATGTTGTTTAAAAGTCGTTTAAATTTATTTAATTTTAATTTTTAGGGTGGGAGTGGTATAAAGTTATGTCCTAAAAATTTTAAGCACCTTTAAAAGCCTTCTACGAGTTTTAAGGTTTCATATCTTTTGCGAGTTGAAATATTTATTTGACCGGAGCCGTTATCAGCTGCGTGAAGTGCTAATGCTAAAGCCCAAAATCTGTCTGCGTGTCCGTTTTCAGAGTGGTCGGCATCAAACCTAATATTATGAGAAGCTGTTGTTATACGTCTTACAGAGTGTAAATCCTCTCTTATTTCGTGTGATTTTGGAATAAAAACTGTTTTGTTTTCAAACTCGGTTCTTAATCTATATGCCAAATCTTCCTTAACTCGGTTGGTAAAAGTTATCCCTTCAACTCTGAATTTACCGAATTTAATTTGAGCATTTTCCGCCATCTGCATACCAATTCCCGTACTATCCTGACAATCACGTCTAAACAATTTGTGAGATAAAATTTCATGCAGAATTTCTTCTTGTTTCTGAAACGGCATTTTATTTAGTTCAATTACAAGTCTTGTATATTTTATATTTTCAAGTTTTTCTAAAACCCAAATGACGGTTAAATCTTTTTTTCTTCCGACATCAACTCCGACATAAAAATCGTGTTGCAGTTCCGATAACGGTTTTAAAACATCATCCATTTCACAGGTTGAGATGAGTTCGTAAGGCAAAAATGCACAAGCCTCATCAACAGCTATACAGCAATATTCTTGCAACCAAGTATATTCATCAAAACAATTGTCTTTTTCATTCTGCATCCAAGCTTCTTGCTCTTCTTTAGAAGTTTGTCTTTGATAAATTTTATCAACCAATCCTTCTGATACTGCTACTTGAATGGGAGTTTTATGAAGACTCCAATTAAGTTGCCCTTTATTGACTTGTTCTATAAATTTGTAATACAAGCAATTTTGTCCATTGTGAGTAGATAATATTCTTAAAGGATAACCCCAAGTTACACAAGGGCGAGCAGCTTTCCAAAGTTCTTCGGGGTTATTATGAAAGGCAAACTCATCAAGAACAACTTTTCCGCCTTTTGAACGGAAGCCTTTAGGGTTTGAAGATAGTGCGTGGATTTTAGTTCCGTTTTTAAATTCAATAACTAATGCTTTTATATCCTTATCGTTATCAATGACTTCAACACCTTTGTTTTTAGCGATGGCGTGAAAATATCGAACCCACATCTCACAATAATCAATATATTCTTTAGCAGCAGATTCATCAGCAGATGAAAACCAAACAGCCGGAACTTTTTTATTTAAGCAATCCTGCACATCTTCAAAACTCTGAACATAGGTAGCACCTATACGTCTTGATTTTTCCCAAATTTTAATCTTGGAATTATCATTAAGCCACCTGATTTGATATGGTAAAAAATGTTTATAGCTCATTTGATTTTATCCCCAAGAATTCTTCGTTAATCATTTTTATAAAATCAGGAGTGATGTCTTTTGTTTGTTCATCATTGTGTTTATCTTTTGAGTCTTCATACTCTTTGATTTTGGTTATAAACGGCAACATTTTAGCGAAAGTGTATAATCTGCCCTGCTCCACTTTGTTTCCGCTATCAATATCGTATTCAATAGTGTTCATAAGTTTACGAGCGAAATTATACATTTCTTCATGGAAAGACTTTTTGGTTTGTATAAATTGGTTGCGTTTTTCATCCCAATTAAATTCATCTTTCCAATTTTGTATAGTCTTTTCGTGAACATTTAGTAATTGAGCAATTTCAACCATTGTCATTTGCTCAATTACATAAAACCGTTCGGCAGCAGCAGCTAAAGACTTCTTTTTAGTCAAAATATTCCTCCAACTTTTGAATTTTTGTTTTAAGTCCTTTTAATTCATCAACAACATCTTGCAGTTTGTTTATTGAAACAACAGCTTTTTCAACTTCTATCTTGGTTGTATCTTCCTCAAACGGATTTAATACGGCACGAATAAGAAGTATTAAAGCTGCTGCTTCTGTATCAAGATGTTTGTATTTTGATTTCGCTTCCGCTAATTGACCTTTTAGTTGAATCCTCTCAATATTCATTATTTAGAAATCTCCTTTTTTAATATCGGACACCAAAGATTGCCGTCAATTTTACTTTCAATACGAGACATAACGGTTGCATTGTATTGGTTTGTTTCGACTAAATCTTTTAAGATTTCAAAATTGTTAGAGATTATTTTTTCAAACGTCTTAACTTGTGCATTGTGATAGATATACCAAATGACAAAAATTACGGCAGGAAAACCGATACTTTCAAATAATTTCATTAGTAAAGACAATTCCATAAAAACACTTCCTTTCAAGAATTTGGAAAGAAAAAAGAGGCAATAAGCCCGTTTCAATATTCTTAAACATAACTTGTAATTGCCATAAACTTCAACTTGCACAGGCAAGTGCTTTTGGAAGTGCAAAAATCACTTGCGATGGCAAGTGGAAGTATTTGCAAGAGGTATTTTATACTGCAAACATACAAACGAATTTTTATCACACAAAAAAACGGAGAATTAAATGAAATATTTTGAAGTTTTTAAAGCCGGAAATTATCCGCAAGGCAAATTTACAAAAGAAGAAGTGCAAGAACTTGCAAAGAATTATGACCCAAGTTTTTGCGAAGCACCAATTACACTAGACCATGAGCAAAAGGGTCCCGCTTATGGTTGGGTTGATAAACTAAAAGAAGAGGATGGGCTTTTAAAAGCAACCTTTAAAAATTTATCACCTGAGTTGAAGGAGTATGTTTCAAAGGGTAAGTACAAAAAAATCTCGGTTGAGATTTACAGAGAATTAGAAGGTAAAAAGCCATATTTAAAGGCTGTTTCTTTCTTGGGAGCAAGCATTCCTCAAGTAAAAGGAATGAAGGCTGTTGAGTTTAAAGAAGGCGAATCCGATGTTTATGAATTTACTGCTCAAATAGAAGATGAAGATGATGAAACTTCTAACACTGAAGAAATTCAAGAACTAAAAGATACTATTTCTGATTTGGAAACTCAAATTGCAAAATACAAGGAAGATTCAAAAAACAAAGAAACTATTAAATCTTTAAAATCACAAGTTAAAGATTTATCAATTGAACTTGCAAAATTTAAAAACGAAGCAGAAGGTAAAGAAGAACTTGCCAAAGAATTAAAGGAAATAAAGGATAACCTTAGAAATAAGGACTTTAACGAATTTATCGATAAACAAATTGAGGCAGGGATTCTTACTCCTGCGAATAAAGATGCTGTTTTTTCTATTTTACAGGACTTGGATAACATTAAAAAGTTTGACGAGTCCTCCAACAGCATCGATATATTTAAAAACTTCATTTCAGCTCTGCCAAAACAAGTCGAATTTGATGAAATTGCTCTGAAAAATTCAAAAAAGAATTCAAAGGATGAATTGAAATACGCAGATGCAGATGAAGAAAGTGTTGAGATATTTAACCAAGCTCAAACAATAGCAAAGGAAGAAAATATCTCATTTAAAGAAGCATTACTAAAAATTAAGGAGGTATAAATGGGTCGTTTAGAAGAATTAAGAATCAATGCCTATTTATCAGAAATCGCACGAGGTTACGGAAACAACTCATTTATCGCTGATAAGTTATTCCCGACAATTAATTCCGAAAAGGAAAAAATAGATATATTTGAATTTAACAAAGAGGCTTTTCAAATATATGATACCGAAAGAGCTATCAGAGCAAATTCAAATGTAATCTCTCCGAAAGGTTTTAATAAACATTCTGCGACACTAAAAGAACACGACTTGGCATATCCTATCGATTATCGTGAGGAAGAAGAAGCAGAAAAAATCAAACTGCAAGTCCACGCAACAAATGTTGTTACTCAAGGCTTGTACTTGAAACACGAAAAACAATGTGCAGATTTGGCTCAAAATCCCGACAATTATGCTTTGAGCAATAAATCATCACTATCAGGAACAAGTAAATTTTCTGATGATAATTCTGACCCCGTAGGTGTTATTGATGATGCAAAAGACCAAGTTTGCAAACAAATCGGACAAGACCCAAACACTTTGGTTATGGGACAAGAAGTTTGGAGTGCATTAAAAAGAAATAAAGCTCTCAAAGATATGATTGCAAGCACATCAAATAAAACCATCACCTTAAATTTATTAAAGGAATTCTTTGAAATTGAAAACATCTATATCGGAAGAACAATTTTTTCTGATGAACAAAACAAATTCCAAAGAGTATGGGGAAATAATATCATTTTAGCATTTGTGCCTAACCTAACATCAAGAACACAGTATGACCCTGCTTACGGATATACGGTTCGCAAAAAAGATGCTTTGCAAATCGATGAATACGAAAAAGAAGGCAAAAAGGTTAAATACATCAGAGGCACAGATATTTATACTCCATTCTTGGTGGGTCCTGATGCCGGATATTTAATATCAAATGTTGTTTAGTAAAGGATTGAAAAATGGCAAAAAAATACAAATTAAAAAATACTAATTTATATCATAACGGCAAGTTTGTGGCAGTCGGCTCAATTATTGAATTGAGCGAAGATGATGCTAAAAAATTGTCAGATGTACTTGTTGAAGTAAAAGAAAAAACAACCACTCAAACTAACACTTCTAAAACTGCAACAAATACAAATAAATCTAAAACAGCTACTGCTGAAAATACAAAAAAAGAAGATGAACAAACAGAGGGAGGTAATTCATAATGGCAGAAAAATTATACAAACCCCTATTGATTGATTCATTGACTGCGAAAGTTGATTTACCAAAACAAGTGTTTGTTGACTTTGAAGGCAATATTTGTACGGCAGGCAAAAAAGCATTTGGAATTTGTGATGTTGAAACAGATGCAAACCAACTTGCTCCGATTGCCGTTCTTGGAATTTTACTTGTTGTTTCAGGCGGAACAATTACAAAAGGCTCAAACGTAACTTCCGATTCTACAGGAAGAGCCGTTGTTGCAACATCTTCCGATGCGATAAACGGATACGCATTAGATGATGCATCTGAAGGCGAAGTAATCAGAATCGCACGAGGATTTTAATGACATATTGCAATTCTAACGATATTGAAATTCAAATAGGTACAAATTCTCTTGTCCAGCTTACCAATGACGATAGTTCTCAACAAACCGTTGATAGTGTCGTTGTTGAAGAAGCTCTTATTTACTCCTCTACCCTTATTGATGGGTATTTGAGAGGAAAATATACACTCCCCTTAAATACCCAATTTCCTTTATTAAGAGTGGTTGCAATAGATATATGCATATACAGGCTATATTCAAGAAGAATTTATACGGATATCCCCGAAACAATTTCAGAAAATTACAAAAACGCAATCCGAACACTTGAACAACTTAAAAAAGGTGTAATTACTCTTGAAACCGAAGAAAATACGGAAGTTAAATCAAGTGGAGAATATCGCACAAATAAAACCGAATTGGATAGATTGTTTAATAAAAGAGTTATAAA
>JBJEGN010000110.1:0-6479 GCA_051875105.1 Candidatus Gastranaerophilaceae bacterium | reverse complement strand
CTTTACCGCCACCTGAACCACGACCTCCCATATATTAGTCTCCTTTCATTTTTGGTATGTCAATATCAATCCAATTCTTTTCGCTTGCACTCCAAGTGATTTTGCGACCTGATTGTTTTGACATTTTCTTTATTACTTTATCAATCTGCTTTCCGCTTGAAGAACGAAGTTCCTGCCAATCGTAATCTTCCTCATAGCGTGCGTGTGATGGGTTTTTCCACTTCCCTAAATATCTGATTTGAACGCTGACGGAATTTCCGTAATCTTCAACTCTGAAATCGGAATTTGAAATATATCCATCTGATTCAACACCTCGCCTCAAATTATATTTAAGGTCTGAAACTGTGCTATCCATAGACATTTTAGCTTTTGTTTTTCTTGGGTCTTTTTCTTTCTTTTCGGGTTTAATTCCGTTCTTTTTGTTTTCTGCACGTTTTGCACGAGCTTTAGCGAGAGCATCAAGCCGTTTTTGTTTAAGGTCTGATGCTTTTTTAGCATCTAATTCTTTTATTCTTTCTTGAATATCGTGCATAGCTTTGACTCTTTGCTCTACAGAGAGATTAGAATTACCTGATATGCTGTTGTATAAATTTACAAGTTCGTTTTTGTCTGTGATGCCTTCGCCTGTTGGCACTTTTTTAGCAGCACCGCCACCACTTCTGCCACCACCTGAACCACGACCACCCATGATTACCTCACTTTCTTAAATTTATTCATGTACGGTTCGAACCAACGGAGGTTATTGTATCCATCAAGTTCGCTCAGTTTGTTTCCATAAATCAAAATCTCTTTTGGTTCAAGTTGTTTTAACATTTCTTTAAAGCCTTGCATAAAGAGGGTTATAGCATTTTTGTCATTCAAAACACCAACTGTTCCAATAGCAACAACGGAATGTTTTGGAATTCCTAAAAAAGCATATTTGTAGCTTGATTCATCAGACCAACTGACTGTCGGAATAACTTTTATTCCGTTTTCTTGCCAATATCTGGCACACCATCTGTTCCTGTAAACTTGCCAAATTTGGAAAGCTTCGGGATAATTTGTGTACATTGAAAAATCAGGAGATAACACTCCATCATATTGTTTTAAAACTGCAAGTTGTGAATCTGCATTTTTCCAACATCTCTCAAAACGATAGTCATCTAAAAAGAAGTGTGCCGTTCCGTTCCTGTTTTTATCAACCCTGTAGGGGATGAGTTCCTTTATGGGAAACTCATCCGGCTTTAAATCAGGGATACCATAGGAATTAGAGGAGGAGAAAAAACCTTTTTCAACATTTTGCACATTCAGCATATCTTTCCAATACATATAAACTCCTTATTTCCTTAAATCTGCGACAACTTCCAATAGATAATTTGCAAAACTTTCAATGGCTGATACACCCTGATTGAAACAATAATCGTCAAGTTCATTCGGGGAGTTCTTAATTTTCTCTTTTAATTTGAACAAGCTGTCAATCGCAGGCTGTGTGTATTTTGCAAGATTTTCATACAATTTTGTAATAGTTGTCGGAACATTCTTTTTAATTAGTTTTAGAATAAATGGTTGAATTATAGACCAAATGGTGCTGAAGTCTTTCCAATTTTTGATAAATGATAAAATACTCATATTATTTTCCTTTCTTTTGTTGAATTTGATACCATTGGATTTTGTTTCTTAAATAATCGCCTATTCTCTCTTTTTGTAGGTTTGGCAGATACGGAAGATATGTGAAATCAATTTTTCCGTAACTTGAAGTTTTAGGATGAGATTGCCCGAATTCATAATGTGTAAAAACTGTCTTTTCTGAAACAGTAATTCCATATAAACTGCATAGCTTTGCAACTTTGGAACACATTGCCTCAACTTGTTTTTGCGTGAGAGGATATTTTGTTTTTTTGTCTTTCAAATTGAAACCATACATCCCACAACAAGAAACTCCAATACATCCAGTGTTCCCACCACCGCAATGTGCTGCGTATTTACCGTCATAACAATTAATATTATCTTGTGGGGTATAAGTGCCTTTATATTCTTTGCCGTTTTTATCAAATAAAAAGTGATAGCAATTTAAGTTTTGCTCGCAGGGTTTATCAGCTCCTGCTGTCCAATGCAAGCAGATTTTAGTTAGTGATGTCATATTGTTCTCCTTATTTATATCTGATACAAATTTGAACCGTTTTTGATGGTGGTTGAACTGTGGCTGATTTGCCATAAATTGTTGAAACTCTTGATGCATTAAACTGAATAATATTAAAACTTCCACCGACAGTTTCACAATGCTGTCCGCTTGCTGTTCCTGAATAATAGAATGCTCCGCCAATAGATGCCATTTTATAATCATCTCCTGAAATATAGCCTGTTATATTTGGTAATCCTGCATTAATAGACTTATTAGCTACAGAATTTGGTTGTAAAAAAACTCCTGTAATATTGTAATCAGGTATTCTAAATTCATCATCAGCTTCTGTGCCATTATTAAAATTATCTTTAATCACTGAATATAATTCTTTATAATCTGCAATTTTTAAAATATAGCCGTCACATGGTAAACATTTCGGATGAATATAATTTATCGGATATGTAATAAGAGAACCTACAAAAGCGGAGGTTAACTGATTGTGCGTATAGTTATTTTGATTTAATAAATTTGTTTTTAAATCTAAAATTTCCATAAATTTACCTTATTTATATTTAATGCAGATGTGAACGATTTGAGATGGGGGTTGAACGGTAGTGGATTTACCATAAATATTAGAATCTAATATCAAATCTCCGGCTCTGTATTTTAATGCGGTTGCATCAGTCATTAACCTCATAGGTTCATCACTACCATCTGTTAATGCTGTCATTACACCACCATAATCATCTGTTCCGTAAGAACTTAAATATTTACCACCATAATATGTATCAACTTTTGTCTTCGCATCGACTCTTAATGCAAGTTTTATGCTTGGAATACCTGCGTTTTTTGTTGTACCTAAATTTTTATTTCCCGGCTGTAAAAATCTTCCTGTTAAATTGTAATCGGGTATTCTAAATTCATCATCAGCTTCTGTGCCGGAATTAAATGTTGTACCAATAATTTCATATAGCTCACTAAAATCAATAATTTTTAAAACATATCCATCACAAGACAAACAATCTTCAGGAGTGAATCGCTTTGGAAACGTATATAAAGCTCCTATTTTGTTTCTCGTAAAAATATTTTTATGATAATCATTTTGATTTATGCGTTGTGTTTTTAAATTTGATATTTCCATAATTTTATTTATATTTAATTACTAAATGTACTGTTTGTGATGGAGGTTGGACAGTTGCACTATTACCATATATGGGATTACATTCAGAAGCCCAAGAAGTTGTTAATGCTAAATGGTTTCCATAGTCAGGATTACCTCTTCCTTCTTCGGCTGCTCCCGGATAATTCCAATAGAATGCAACTACTGTGTGATAATGATTTGGTAAACCGGCTTCAATTTTTATTCCGGAAGTTACATGTGGTTGCAGAAATCGACCTGTAACATTGTAGTCAGGGATTCTAAATGTTCCTTCTGCATCGCCAACTTGATTGAATTTTGTACCTATAACTGAATATAATTCTTTGTAATCTTCAATTAACAATGAATACCCGTCACAAGATAAACAATCATCAGGGGTAAAATCTATCGGATAAATAAAAAGTGTACCAATTCTTTCTTTTGTTAGTGAATTTTTGGTATATCCGTTTTGGTTTAAATATGAGTGTATTACTTGTTTAATTTCCATTTAATTCCTTTAATTCTTTTCTTAATTTTTCAACTTCCGAATTGTAATAATCAAGCCAAGTTTCACCCGTTGTTTCATCTTTTATTGAGGGTTCACAAATAGCTCGAATTCTTTTAGAGTCTAACTCTAACAATTCTTTTTCAATTTCATTTTTTCTAATTTCAAGTTCCTTCTTTTTGATATATAGTGCGTATTCTTCCGTATCTGAAATATCTATATAACGATTGTCTATAACTTTGTATTTTTCAGGATTTATCAAAATGTCGTGTGCAAGTTCTTCAGATACTTTTTGAAAACCTGACTTTACATCTCCGACATAGTCAATAATTGAGCTTTCTCGTGTTTCAATATTAATCTGTGTTTCGCCTCTAAAATCAGGTTCAATTATCCAATCTGAACCGTTCCAAATTGCGACTTCATTTTCTCCTGTTTTAGGTGGCTCTTTAAAAGTAGCCATTGATGGAAGCAAATATTCATTTTGTCGTCTTGGATTTTTTAATGCGGGATATTTACCCGAATAAGCATTCCCTTCTGTGTTGTAACTGTAATAATACTTTGTCATTTTCTTCTCCTTAAATTCTTTGGTTTATTTCTCGCCACCTTCAAGTGTAAATACTCCGATAGGAACGAGATTGGTTTCTTGCCAGATATTTAGCAAGAAAATATAGCTTGCTAACGGTTCAATAATTCTGAACCAAATGTCATTCACGCTATAATTTGTCGGCTCTAACATTTGAGTAAAAATATTATTGGATAACGCTATTAATGAATATTCATCGTTGTCATTGTTGACAAATAAATTAAAATCTTTGGTTTCATCAGCCGATTCAGGACATAAATTTATAACATCTAAAACTAAATTATTTTCTACATTGTGAGTTGTACTGTCCGCTGTTGTATAAGTAAATGGAGCTTGTGCAGTTATATAAATATGAGTTGTTACGTTTCCGTTTAAAGAGTAAGTTTCATTTTCACTAATACATATTTTTGTTAGGTTTAAATATGTTACAACTCCAATTCTTTCACTAAATTCAGCATCAGCAAAACATTCAACCCCAAGTGCCAATGTGTCTTGAACATAAAATTCGCCTGTAACCGAATTTGAATAATGTCCCGTAATATCATCATATTCACTTAATAAACCTATTTCTCCAAAAGCAATAGATAAAGCATCTGTATCGACAGCAACAATTGTTCCTTTTACTTCTCTTAATTCTGTATCAGCATATACAACAGCATCTTTTTCAAAAACAAAATTCGGTGCAACATAAAATTCTCCTAAAGTGCTTGATGTATATTTAACGACTTTTACGGTTTCACAACTCAATAAATCAGGATTTCCTTTTGAATCCAACTTACAAGAATTTAAACAAAAAGGAGTTAATATACTTTTTGTTTTAATTTCGGGAATAAATTCAATTGGGATTAAACCGTTGTTATCAACAGGAGCGTATCCGTTTGGCTGTCCTTTTTCAACTACGGCTTGAAATTCTGCATTGATTTTGTCTGACAAATTTGTAAGCTCGTCTTTTGTTGCAGTCTGAATATCAGGATTAATTATCAATTCCGCAAGTTCAATATTTGAAAGCTGTATTTCAATTCTTATTGTTAATTCTTTTACAGTACCTGATGACGGATCTTGTTTTGTCGTTTCAGGAAATTTAGAAATAACAAGTAAATTCCCATCGCAATCGTAAATTCCTGCTTCTCTAACAACAAATCCTCCGACTTCAGCAGGAACTGTTGTCAAGCAATAAAACCTATTGCCATCCCATTCGCATTTTTGAATAATCCCTCGCCAAACCTCTTTTCTTAAAGCAGTCTGTGATGGACTTGGGTTATAATAAGTGCCACCGCTATCGCCAAGTGCTATTTCTTGAACATCAAAAGGTGTACCGTTTTTTATAGAATTTAATTGTTTTTGACTTCCGTAATCCGTAACTATTGAATAAAATTCTTCAGCCATTTAAGACTCCTTTGAATTTATTGTGACTGTTTCTTGCTGTATCGTGGCAGCATAAATATATTGCTTGCCGATTGAAGATAAGTAAAACTCTATTTGTTCAAGCCAAGAACGTTCGTTTTTATACTCATTAATCAAAGCTCTTAACTTTTCTTCGGTTTCTTCATTTATTGAGCGATTAAATATCTGAAGAATAACTTTAAAATAATACGGTTTTCCGCCATAATTAAACCATTCTTCAACATTACCCACGATATTTAATGTCTTAAATATTTCTTCAATCGCATATTTTGTTCCTTTGTATCGATGCATCTTTATAGAGGATTTTATAAGGCTTCGTTTTTCAGTTTCACTCAAGGCTTGTAGCCAACCTTCGTTACCTGTAATGTGATACTGTTCTGCCAAATGCGGCAAAGCATCAGATGGCACATTGTCTATAATTGAAACCAATATGCATTCTAAGTCTAATTTTGAAAATCGTTCTTCGCAGATTTCATCAAATATTTTTAAATTTATGTCGTTTATAGGGGCTAAATCACTCATCAGCATAACCTCCTATTTTGACATCATAATCAACCAAGTTCGCCCATTGGTATTTTTCAATATCTATGTTTTCAGGGGTTAGAGAAAGAACATCATACACTCCGTAAATGCTGCTTAAAACATTTTTAATTTGTGTTTTAACAACGTTTTTGCCTAATTTTTGAGCTAAAGTTTTCTTGTATTCTTGCAGTTTGGAGTCAAGAGTTGTTTGAACACTTGTAATATC
>JBJEGN010000109.1:0-6759 GCA_051875105.1 Candidatus Gastranaerophilaceae bacterium | reverse complement strand
ATGCAGATTTTGACACACCGTTTAAGGAAGAATATTCATTCTTCAAAGCCTTATCCATTATGGGAGAGAGATACAGAAAAGAAAATGATGTTGAAATAAAAGAAACCTCGCCTACAAAAATTCATAATCATACCGAGGCAATCGTTCAGGAATTTTACGACTACACAAGCACAACCGCTTACGCTAATTCTGTTGCGAAGCAATCACTATATACTGCAATCTGTCCTCCGGTGTTTCGTGAGCGAGCAGATGACAAACTGAATTCATTAGTATGGTACTACAATTATCTAAAGCAGCTACAACAGGAGTATAAAGATTTAATAGAGTTTTGTTTTGATGATGAATACTATCCTGATGTTTTAGGTAACCTTTTACCGTCCGAAAGGTACAGAGCATATTGCAGTCTTAACAATATCAGCAGTTCAGCAACAAGAAAAGAAATATTCACTATGTCCGTATCAAAAATGCAGGGCAAAGAGATGCCCTTTGGTATGACTACCGAACAGCTATGCGAGCGATTTGCAGATACACCAAAGGTAACCGAGCAACACAAGGAGCTTGCCGAAAAATATAATATGAAAGCAGAGGATTTAGCATACAGAGTGACGGCGCCCTCATTCATTAACATTAACTATGAGGTCAGTTCTGTAATGGAAATGCTTGAGCTTGAATTTACAAAAATGCTTGAGCTGAATATTCGTTTTAGAAAATGTAAGCGTTGCGGCAGGTATTTCATTATGAAAGGAAATTACGATACTAATTACTGCGACCGTATTGCCGATGGTGAAACAAAGAATTGCCAAGACATAATGGCAATGGAAAACTACAAAAAGAAAATGGCGGACAACGCCGCCATTACAATTTACAATAAATATTACAAGAGATATTTCGCCAGAGTTAAGGCTCACACTATTCTTGAGGACGATTTCAAGAAATGGAAATACGAAGCAATCGTCAAGCGTGACCAATGCTCTGACGGCATAATCACAAATGAAGAATTCACCGCTTGGCTTGACTCCTGCTTTCCCAACAGAAAGCGTAAGCATTAGTTTTTCATCAGCTTTAGCGCCAACTTGAATCCAATTTCAAATGCCTGACATTCAATTAGCGAAGCGTATTCCGTAAAGCAATCAACATACTTTTCAAACACAACCAAGTCATTATTCTTTAGGGAAGAAGATAATGTTTCGTGATGCCGAGCAATCAGCGAAACTAACTCTTTCTCTTCGTCACTAATAACTTTATCTTCATTCGGTCTGATATTTCCGTACCACAGTTCTTGAAGTATATTCATAAATAATCAACTCCTTTGCAGTACCACAACATACCACAAAGGAGTTAGAATATCCAGACCAAATATTAATTGTAATATAAATCAAAGCGACATTTTTTACTCTGTGTCCATTGTATTTTCTATTTCTATTGAATTAACTTAATTATAATGATAAAATAATATCATAAATCTATTCGGAGAAAAATTATGAGCATTAAATTAAACGAACAGGAAAGAAGAAAGGCGGCAAATTCCTTTGCTGAATATTGGAAGGATAAGGGCTACGAAAAGGGCGAGAGCCAAAAGTTTTGGCTTGAGCTTTTAGGTACGGTTTACGGTGTTGAGAATGCCTCTCACTATATTGAATTTGAAGACCAGGTTCACCTTGACCATACCAGCTTTATTGACGGATATATTCCCGAAACAAAGGTGCTTATTGAGCAGAAGGGTCTTGGCAAGGATTTAAGAAAAGCAATAAAGCAATCCGACGGTAGTTTGCTAACTCCATTTCAGCAGGCAAAGCGTTATTCTGCCGAGTTGCCCTTTTCTCGCAGACCGAGATGGATAATTACCTGTAATTTCAGCGAGTTTCTTGTTTATGATATGGAAAATCCTAATTCCGAGCCGGAGCAGATTTTGCTTAAAAATCTTGATAAGGAATTTTATCGTCTTGATTTTCTTGTTGATACAGGCAACGAAAATATTAAAAGAGAAATGGAAATATCCATTAAGGCAGGAGAAATTGTCGGCAGGCTGTATGACGCACTCCGTCAGCAGTATGTAAATCCCGATGACGAAGGCTCCCTCAAAAGCCTTAATATGCTTTGCGTTCGCCTTGTTTTCTGCTTTTACGCAGAGGACGCAGGTGTTTTC
This sequence comes from Candidatus Gastranaerophilaceae bacterium, assembly GCA_051875105.1. Lineage (GTDB taxonomy): Bacteria > Cyanobacteriota > Vampirovibrionia > Gastranaerophilales > Gastranaerophilaceae > RUG841. Next base: position 4,613 of record JBJEGN010000109.1, on the reverse strand, counting down.
GGCAAGCATCTTATGTTCCACGATTATCTTAAGGAATTTGATGCAAGACACCTTCGCAGTGCTCTTATTGATTTGTTCAAAATACTAAATACTAAAATAGAGGACAGAGATCCGTATATTGATGAAGAGCTTGCACAGTTTCCCTATGTAAACGGCGGTTTGTTTGCAGAGGAAAATATTGAAATACCACAGTTTACCGATGAAATAAGAGACCTTATTTTACAAAATGCAAGCGAGGATTTTGATTGGTCGGAAATCAGCCCGACTATCTTCGGTGCTCTTTTTGAAAGCACATTGAATCCCGAAACACGCAGAAGCGGAGGTATGCACTATACCTCTATTGAAAATATACATAAGGTTATTGACCCGCTTTTCCTTGATGATTTGAAAAGCGAGCTTGAGGAAATTAAACAGCTAAAACAGCCTAATGTACAAAAGGACAGGCTCAGTAAATTCTGTGATAAATTATCAACTCTTAAATTCCTTGACCCTGCCTGTGGCTCGGGTAATTTCTTAACGGAAACATATATTTCCCTGCGTAAGCTTGAAAACGAGGCTTTGGCAATCATTAACCAAGACCAAATTGTGTTTGATTCCGGGGATATTATTAAGGTTAAAATCAGTCAATTTTACGGTATTGAGATAAACGACTTTGCCGTAACTGTTGCAAAGACAGCATTATGGATTGCAGAAAGCCAAATGATAAAGGAAACGGAGGATATTGTCAGCACAAAAATTGACTTTCTTCCGCTTACTACAAATGCATATATTGTAGAGGGCAACGCCCTGCAAATTGATTGGGAAACTGTTGTACCCAAAAATGAACTCAACTATATTATGGGTAATCCACCGTTTGTGGGTGCTCGTTGGATGAGTAAAGAACAAAAGAAAGAATTGTTGAATGTGTTTGGCCCAAAATGGAACAATTCTGGAAATTTAGATTTTGTTTGTTGTTGGTTTAAAAAATCCCTTGATTTGATATTGAACACTAATATTAAAGTTGCATTAGTATCTACAAATTCTATAGTTCAAGGAGAAAGTGTATCAAATATTTGGAAGCCGTTGTTTGAATTAGGATTAATTATTGATTTTGCTTATAAAACATTTCAATGGGATAGCGAAGCAAAAATTAAAGCACATGTTCATTGTGTTATAATAGGTTTCAGTGTGCAAAAAACAAATGAAAAAAAACAGATCTTCTATTCAAACAAAATGGTATTAGCAGATAATATTAATGGTTATCTATTAGATGCGGATAATGTATTTATTGAGAAACGTACAAAGCCATTATCAGATGTAACCCCTATTAATTTAGGCGGTCAAGCGATAGACGATGGAAATTTTGTGCTTACTGAAGAAGAAAAGAATTATTTGTTAGGTGCTGAACCTCAAGCAGAAAAATTCATAAGATGCTATATGATGGGAAAGGACTTTATAAATAGAAAACCCAGATACTGTATTTGGCTACAAAATGCAGATCCTTCTCTTATCAAAAAATGCCCATTAATCATGCAACGTGTTAAAAATGTTAGAGAGTTTAGGTTAAGCAGCACAAGAGCAAACACATTAAAGGCGGCAGAAACTCCAACTTTGTTTGGTCAGCCTTTTGAATCAAGCACAGATTATATTGCTATACCTAAAGTTTCGTCGGAAAACAGACGTTATGTACCAATGGATTTTTTGAGTTCTAACATAATACCCGGGGATAAGTTATTTGTGATGCAGAATGCAACAATGTATCATTTTGGGGTTCTTATGTCAAATGTACATATGGCGTGGATGAGAGTAGTTTGTGGGAGATTGGAAATGCGATATAGTTATTCAAATACAATTGTTTATAACAATTTCCCTTGGCCTACTCCTACCGATGAACAAAAGGCTAAAATTGAACAGACGGCACAGGCAATACTTGATGCAAGGGCATTATATCCCGATTGTTCACTTGCCGATTTGTATGATGAATTAACAATGCCTGTTGAATTACGCAAAGCTCATCAGGCAAACGATAAGGCTGTTATGCAGGCATACGGCTTTGATTATAAAACAATGACCGAATCCGAATGTGTCGCCGAGCTTATGAAAATGTATCAAAAGTTAACGAACAATTAATCTAATTGCAGGTGAAAATCAGTGAATAAAAGCAATGAAATTATATCTCTTGGTAAAGTTGATTCAGTAAAATCTGAAAAGAAAAAGCATATGCCATCAACAATACAAGCAGACACACTTTTTACTTTTACAAATAAATTAGACTATATAATACAACCATTAAAGAGTGGATTTATTTCACCTAGATACTGCGATGAAAACATAAGTTATCTTAAAATCCCAAAAATAAAGAAAATAGCTTTTCCTATGAAATGCTTTTGTGACATTAATATGCATAGACTTGATGTCCATTTAGAATGGTATGGATATTACGGTTTAGCGTTTTCTAAAGAATGGGGAATGAAGAAAGCAATTCAACCGGTACAGTACATAAATCCTGATTCTAGCTTACGAAAAGATTTTACAACTGCATTTTCCGCCGCTATAAAAAACTCTGCAAAAAAAGGAACTACAGTACAGAGAAAAATTGAAAATTTCATGCTAAATGAATTAATGTATTACAAGCCATATGATGGGAAAATGATAAATCGAACAACTGGAAAAAACTCAAAAAAATGTTTTACCGATGAATGTGAATGGCGTTATATTCCAGACATAACAGTGATTGGTTACGAGCAAGTCTATTATGATCAAGATATTCTGAAAACAGGAGTTTTCGAAAGAGTTTTTAAGAATATCAACAATTCTATAATAGGGAATCCTAATGTTGCACTAAAATTTGATTATTCCGATTTGAAATATATAATAGTTAAATCAACATCTGATTTCATATTGCTTTCAAATGAAATTAATTCATGGGGCCTTGAAAAGCAGATTGAACAGTTATTAATTTCAAAGATTATTATTTGGGATAATTCGAGAGGTGATTTTTAATTATGTTTGTTGATTTTAAAAAAGTATTTAATAATAAACCACAAACAGAAACATTAGCACCACAAATCTTGATAGATTATTTAAACAAATCTCTTCCTAATGGTGTCAAATATGTTTCTGATAAAAAAGGAAATTGTATAATTACTAGTGACAAAGAATCATACACAATAGGTGGATTTATTTTTAAGCCTAATGAAGAACAAAAAAAAGTTCTTGGAAATAATTTCACTTTAACTGATGTTGAAGAGTATTCGTATAACACTCAACAACCTATTTTTTTATCTCTTGAAAAAGAAGGATATATTACTCTTAATGGTGAAGAATTTCCTATTGAAAAAATGGCATACAATCCTATGCAACCATTAAAAGTTGTATCTGGAAAATTATATATGTATCCACCCAAGTTTCCTAAACCATTTAAAATTAGAGTAGGTTGTGATAAATACGAAAGGGAATTAACTGTCTCACGAATTCCAAATAACAGTATTTCAGTTGCTGCATTTGAATCAAATAAGCAAGAGCCATTATATGTTAAATATTTTCTTAATAAAAAAAATCATAATCTTAAACTGAATATGACATTTTCTCTTAAGAATGCAAAAAGTATTCGTGATATTGTTGAGGCTACTACGATATATAATGCATATATCGAAGGAAAAGGTAACCTTTGTGGTCAGCCACTCCAATCAAAATCAGATGATAAGGCGAAAAAATATGATGACAATAATTTAGCATTTTGGGAAAAGGTTTTAAAAATTGAAAATTATTTGGGCCTTGAATTTATTCCTCCAAACAATGATGTCGATTTTGAAACGGTTTGTTTGGTTGAACAGTTATTTCAAAACTTAATAAAAAAAATACCTACTCGTGATAACCAAATTGTTAACTCAATAAGTGGCAACTGGGATTTTGAAAGTCGTGATGTAGACATTAAAGAAGTAATTGGTAAACCATTGTATTATGAATTTGAAGCTACGTCGCATATTGAATTGTTTGGAATAAAAATTGAATTGCCTGCATTATTAGGACTCTTTAATTCGGTTTTATCTGAACATAAAATTAAAGGAGACAAACAAGAGCTTATTCTTGTTGATGAAAGTCCTGAAAAACGACGATACACCTCAATAATGTGTTTCAAAACCGAAGAAGAATTAAAGGATTTTAAGACAAATGATCACGATAAAATGATTAACGCTTTTCATGATGCTAAAAAACCTCAAGACTACTTATAATTCATTTTTATCAATACTTATAGACAAACTATAATATTAAATTTGTTTATTGATTTCTCACCATTAAAATCAATTACATATAAGGAGGTGCAAACTTGAATAATAAGTCTATAGATGAAATAATTAAAGAGGCCGGTTTAAAGTCAGAAAAACTAAATAAAAAGAATACCAATTCATCAAACAATGAAGACGAATTGAATATAAACAAGGATCATCCTGAAAATATTGAAATTGATCGAGATGACAGGTAGTATTTTAAAAAAACTATTCAAGTTTTTCAAAACAATTAAATATTACACAGAGCATCAATAAAGCATCAAAGTGATGATTTTAATTTTTGATGTTTTGAAAGATATCCTAAAACTGTGGGTTTTGAGGGGCTCGGTTTAATAGACCGCG
>JBJEGN010000108.1:0-69016 GCA_051875105.1 Candidatus Gastranaerophilaceae bacterium | reverse complement strand
ACAAATTGTAAATATATGTTAAGAAATATGTTGGTGTTTTTCATATAAAAAATGGAATTATTAATCATAAAAAACTTTTTCTCAAAGACAAAGATAAATTTAATCAAATATGACTTTTCGCAAAAAGTACGTATAATCAAAATATATACGAAATATTGCGAAATTGCCTTTTTTCAAAAGATATTCTACAAATATATTATGGAAGATAATTATGTAAAATCGGATAAAGTCATAAAAATCTTAAGGGGATAGAAATTCAGTGAAAGTTCTTTCACAATACAATTCAAATTTTTCAAATTGTATAAATGACTCTTTCTATTGGTACAGAAGGGTTCTGTTTCAAAAATTTAAAGAAAAAGTCAAAGAATTTATGCTGACTGATTTTGGCTTGAAACTTATTGGTATAAGCGAACAAGATAATGTTTTCTTTAGTGGAGAAGAGTATTTTGTTACAAGAATCAGAGTTGATAAAATAAATGAAATATTTTTTAGGATTTCAGCCCCATTAATAGATACTATTTTGTCAAAGGCACTTGGCAGAAAGCCAATTCCTTTTTCGACTGAAAACATTACTGAGCTTGAAGCAAGAATTCTAACAGAGTTGAATAATACAATTTACAAAGGGATTTTACCTTTTTTGATAAAAGAAAACCCCAAGCCGTCACCTCTTGCACATTTAACATTTGTTACACAAACTGATAACGGCAGCTGTGGAAAATTTGTACTTTCTATTCCTACAACCCTTTTGCCTGAAGTTCGACCTATGGTTATGCAACAAAATTTTGACCTTAGTTCTTTTCCTAAATACAAAACCGATGTGAAAATTATAACAGGTGAATCGGAATTAACCTTGTTTGACATTCAAAATCTTGAGTCCGGAGATATTGTTGTCTTGGAAAAAAGTAACATTAAAATAATGATTGTTGAGTTATTCGGACAAAAAATGCAATTCAAAATAAATCCCGATACATCACTAATTACGGGAGTAGACGATGACGGAGGAAAATCTGTGGATACCAATATAAGCAACAATGTTCAAACTTCAATGTGGGATAATATTCCTGTTGAGATTTCTGCTGAATTTGATAAAGTTACAATCAGTCTCGGAGAGTTGAAACAAATCTCTGAAGGAGTAATTGTAGATATCGCAAATATTTACGAAAACAAGATAACGTTAAAAGTTGAAAATAAACCGATTGCAACCGGTGAATTGATAATTATAAATGATAAATATGCAGTTAGAGTTGATGAAGTTTTCTCTGATACAAAACCTCAACAAAATGAGCAAACTATACAGCAAACTCCTCAACAAACTCAACAGGCACAACAAACACCACAAACTCAAAACGCACCGCAAGCGACTGCTCAACAAACTCAACAACCTGCTGGTGATGATTTTAACTATGATAACTTCGACATTGAAGATGAAGATATTTAAAACAAGGAGAAAATATGCAGCATTATTTTATTCAGTTTTTGGCATATACTATGGCGATGGTCGGTTTTCTCGCCATTTGTGTTGTCATATATAAAAAACTCGGCATAAATTCTTTTTCGCAAAACAATAAAGATTTATATATTGAAAATGGTTTAAGAATTAATGCAAGAAAGTATATCTATATTATAAAAGCGGGTAATGAACGTTTTCTTGTTGCTTCTGATACAGAGAGAACGACTATGCTTGCAAAACTTCAAGAAGATGAAAATCCTATAAAAAAATCTCAAGAAATAAATAAAACCGTTGATATTCAGTCAATTAATGAAATAAAAAACGATGAAATATCAAAAACCCCTTTAATGATGAGAATTTCTAACAAAATGAAAGCATAAAAAATGAATACTTTGATACAAAATTTAGATCCGGTTTTACAACTTTTAATAGTAATGAGCTGCTTTTCATTACTACCATTTGTTTTTACATGTATGACGAGCTTTATGAGATACGCAATCGTATTTTCATTTTTAAAACAAGCTATGGGTACGCAATCCATTCCTCCAACCATTGTTTTAATAGGATTGTCATTAATAATGACATTTTATTCAATGGGTGGTGTTTTTCAAAGTATGTGGGACGCAGCCTACGAACCATACCAAAAATCGGGTTCTATGGTAGAAGCGGTTGTAGAAGGTTCTAAACCTCTTAAAGAATTTATGATGAAAAATACTCGAGAACAGGATATGGCTTATTTCCTCGAAAAGTCAAGAGGAAAAGCTCCGGAATCACCTGATGATATTACTATTTGGGAAGTCGCTCCGGCTTTCATATTAAGTGAATTAAAAACAGCTTTTGAAATAGGATTTATTATATATATTCCGTTTATTGTTCTTGATATGGTTGTAGCAAATGTTCTTCTGGCACTTGGTATGTTTATGTTGTCACCAACGATTATTTCTCTGCCGTTCAAATTGCTGATATTTATTGCGGTTGACGGTTGGAGCCTTGTTGTTCATGGACTTGCGGGAAGTTATAATTAAGGAGGCTATTAATGGAAATTTTACTTGAATTTATGGGTAAAGGAATATTAATGATGCTCTCGATAGCGTTACCTTGTGTATTAACCGCAGCGGCTGTCGGTCTTGTTGTCGGTATTTTGCAAGCTGTTACACAAGTTCAAGAGCAAACAATTGCTGCTGCTCCAAAAATTACTGCCGTATTTCTTGTAATTCTAATTATGGGAACAGGTTTTATAAAAATGTTGTCAAATTTATTCCTTGAAGCTGTTCATCTTTCTTGTGAAGTAGTACCTAAAAATGAAAGATATGTATTGGCATCTGACTATTATAAGTATATAAAACCTTTTTCTGATGAAATGAAAATGGATGAGTTTGACAATGTCCCAAATGCAAAAGATTTAATGAATGCAGCCGGTAATCCGCCATTTCTAAAGGATTATGATAAATTAAAATATAATGCTGCTTCTAAAATGCCAACTCCTCATCCGAATTTGATTGAACGAAAAAAAATGAACGAAAGAAGGTAAAAAATGTTTAAAAAATTTTTTCTTACTTCATCTGTTCTGATACTTTCAAGTCTTTCTGTCTTTTCAGAGGAATTTTATCAGATGAAAATAGACTCGGAATATCTATTTTTCTCTGATGATAAAATACAAAGTATAAAAAGCAATAATCCTTCTGTTATTTCCGCACAAAGGGTGGCAACTTTTTCGAGCGATGGAAATCAAATTATTTTTATCCCTAAAAAAATCGGAATTGCTGATGTTCAAATAACAACAACTAAAGGAGTTTCAACTTATTCAATTGAAATAAAAAAGGACGATGTTAAACACAATGACACTTTTATGGAAATAGATTTTCCGGGGATTGTTGAACAGTGATAGAAGAAATTGTAAACAGCATACCTAAATTTTTTCCTGTCATCAATACTGCTCTTGGTGCCGGCTTTCTCATATTAATGAGAATTCTCGGACTTATGCGTTTTTGTCCGCTTTTGAACAGAAAAGAAATTCCGAGTATGGTCAAAATAGCGTTTGCTATTATGTTTACTGTAATGCTTGTTCCTATATTAAAACCCGGATTGCCTCCGACGGATATTTCTATTATGTATCTTATTTTCATAAATTATACAGCCGGAGCTTTAATCGGATTTATTGCATATTGTATTTTAGCAACGGTTGAAGCCGGTGGTGATATGATAAACACTCAAATGGGTATGTCTTCAGCTATGGTTCTCGATCCTACATCTTCTCAACAAGTTTCAATTATGGGAAAATTTCTTGGGCTTATGGGGTTGATTATTTTTATTAATTTAGGCGGTGTATACTGGGTATTGAATGCGTTAATAAGAAGTTTCGAAATTTTTCCCGTCTATGCAACATCTATTCCTCTTGAGAAAATAATAAATACAGACTATCTTGTTAAAATAACATCAAATATTTTATATATAGGGTTACAATTCGCATCACCAATTTTGCTTGCTACTCTCGGACAAGACATAATTCTTGGTATTATTTCAAAAACTGCACCACAAATTAATGTTTTTCAATTAAGCTTTCTGTTTAAACCTGTTATGGGTGCTTTTCTTTTGACAATTTTACTTCCAATGTTATTTGGTGTCGTTAATGACTATTTCTTATCTTTTGCAAATATTTTTTAAACTGCTTTTTCTGCAAGCATTTTATTTCGCAAATTCAATAATCCGTCGCTAAAACAAAGTTTTTTTGTCGGAGTTAATCTTTTATCACATAAAACTTCTAAAAAGTCTTTGTGTTCGGGGTTGTTTGGCAAAAAGACCATATAATCTTCAGCATTTTTACCCATTTCTGTTTCTGTTCTGAAATATTCACAAAAATAATATCGTGAAACACCTAATTCTTCCGCCATTTCAGCAAATTCAGGCATTTCCCTATAGTTCACAGAATTCACAACAAAAATAAGTTGAACAAATTTTAATTCATTTGTTACCAACATTTTTGACAAAGCAGCAATATTTTCTTTAACTTTGTTAAAAGCTTTTACTCTAAATATCTTTTCATGAGTTTCTGCGGTTGCAGCATGAACAGAAATTGTTAAATCATTTATTTTGCCGAGTAATCCCATTTTAACCATATTTTCTTTTGTGCATAAAATTCCGTTTGAACTGATATTAAAAACTATTTTAGGGTACAGTTCGCTCACTTTGTTTATAAAATATTTTGCATGCTCGGAGTAAAAAACTTCCCCAAAACCATTCAAATAAACAATTTCAGCATCTTTTAACAATGGTAAAATTTTATTATCGGCAATTCTGTTAAACAAATCAAGATCATTTTTATTGTTTACATACCAGTTATCTCGACAAAAAATACATCTTGCATTACAGAAATAATCGTAATCGAGGTAAATTTCTTTCGGCATTTTTTCCATTTGAATCTTATACTCTGATGAAATTTCTGTAACATTTTTATCTTTAAACTTTGGATATTCAGTGCATTTTCCAAGATTACAATACTTAAAAGAGCCATCTAAAATACTTGCTCTAATCTTTTGTGCAGTTTCAGAATTCCAAACCTCGTTAATATCTTTATTTTCAATATTTCCTACAGAAAGATAATTTGTCACAGGTGGACAGCACAGAAAACAGTCCATTCTTCCGTCTATTTCAACATGCTCAAACGGTTTTTTACAAAAAATCATAGAACTACTCCATCTTCACTTTGGGCTTTTTTTCTTAATTCATCTATCATTGAATTAAACACGCAATATTCTGAAGTTTTTAGTCTTTTATCTTTCAATACCTCTAAAAGTTCTTTGTGCATTGGGTTTTTTTCGGATAGAACGGTATATTTTTCTCCATTTTGCCCCATTTCTGTATGAAGCCAAGGAACATATTCTCGAAAAGAAGCTTTCATATTAAATTTCTTTGCGATATCAACGAAATCCGGCATTTCTCTGAAATTTAACGAACTTACTACAAATACAAGCTGAACATTATCAAAGAATTTTTCGTCTTTCATTTGCTTTATTTCTGCAAGATTGTTCATCACATTTTGAAAACAATTAACGTTAAATATCCTTTTATAAGTTTCTTCTGTTGCTGAATGTATAGATATCCAAAGAGTTTTTATCTTATTTTCTAAATGTAAATCAAAAATATTTTTTCTATTACAAAGAATTCCGTTTGTTGTTATTTCAAATTTAACTTTATTATAAAGCTCATTTATACGTTTTACCAAATATTTTGAATGTTCAGAATAAAATAATTCTCCGCCACCATTGAGAAAAATTGTTTCTGCACCTTGTAGCAAAGGAAGAATTTTTTCTTCTGCAATTTTATTTAATTTTTCAACTTTTTCAGGGTCGTTTCTGCAAAAATCATTTCTACACATTCCACATTTTGCATTACAAATTTCATCATAGTAAAGCCAAATATTTTTGGGGTGTTTATTGTAAATTGAAGAATAGTTTTGTAAAATTTCTTCTTCAAAAATATCTTCTCTATATTGGTAACAATAACAACTTTCCTTGTTACACAAGGAATAGTCATTATTCAAAATTCTTTTTCTCAAATTTTGAATTTTTTCAGAATTCCATATTTCAACTGCAGAATTATACCAAATGTTACCTATACTATAATTGTTTATGTATGATGGACAACATGTATAAACTTCTCCGGCTGAATTAATTTCAAAATTTTCAAAAGGTCTTTTGCAAAAATGCATTATTACACCTTCTTTTCTTGCTCAGAAAAAGCTTTATTTCTTAGTGACAGGATTATAGGATTTAAAAAACAATGTTTTCCGTCTGAAATTTCATCTGATTTCAAAACTTCCAGCAAAGCATTATGTAAAGGATGTTCGGGTTTTATAATATTGTATTCCTTTTCATTTTTACCCATCTCTGTGTAATCATAAGCTACATAGTCACAAAAAACAGCAACCATGTTCAACTCTTGTGCCAATCGTACAAAGGCAGGCATTTCTTTGTAATTTACTGATGTAACAACAAAAATCAACTGGATAAAAGGAATTTCTCCATTATCTTTCATTTCTTTTAATTCTTTAAGGTTTTTTAAAACAGTTTGTAAAGATCCTGTTCGAAAGATTTTTTTATGAGTTTCTTCCGTTGCGGCATGAATTGAAATAGTAAGCCTTTCAATTTTATTTTCTAATCCTAAACTTTTTATATTCTCTCTGTTGCATAAAAATCCGTTTGTGACTAAATCATATTTTAAGTTAGGGTAAAGTTCATTTGCTCTTTTTATCAAATATTTAGTATGCATAGAGAAGAAAACTTCTCCGGCTCCGTTTAAATAAATTTTTTCTGCATTTTTTAAAAAAGGTAAAATTTTTTCATCTGCAACATCATTAACAAAATCTGCCCAAGCTTCATTATTACCATGAAATTCATCACGACAAATTGTACACCTTGCATTACAACATCCGTCATAGTACAACCAAACATTTTTGGGCTTTTGGGTACAAATTACGGAATATTTTTTTAATTCTTCTTCAGAAACATCTTCTATTGAAGGGTAGTTACAACATCTTTCCTTGTTACATAAAGAAAAATCACCGTTTAAAATATGCTGCCTTAAATTTTGAGCGACTTTGGAATTCCAAATGTTTTCCGGTGAGTCTTGCAAAAGATTTCCGAGAATTTGACTTTCTTTGAAATAATTCGGGCAGCAAGTAAAAACCTCAAAATTACCGTTCATTTCAAAATTTTCAAAAGGTCTTTTGCAAAAAAGCATTATTTCACCTATTTAAAGAAGTCACATATTCTTTTGTTCTCGATTTTAACAAATTTTTGTTTAAATTTCAACAAAAAGTCAAAAGGTCTTTTTTTCATTGAACTTTCAAGGACAGCTTTTTCGATTAAAATACGATTAAAAACAATATTTGCTTCTCTTGATTCATCTAATCTTGATTTTAAATTTTCCAATTTTACTTTACATAAATTAATAGCCGATTTTGTTCTTTCTGTCATCTCTCTGTTCATCCGTTTACCCTGACTGTTTATTGTGTTTGTATTTTAATAATAACAAAAGTTAGAAAAAAAAGTTCACCCAAAAAGATTATAATGTGATAATATACTTTAAACGACTTATCAACAAATAAATGAATACAATGAATAACATATCAAAAAAAATATTAATAATAAGAAGAAGTGCATTAGGCGATACGATACACACACTTCCGCTTGCAAAAGCCTTAAGAAACAAGTATCCGGATGCCCAAATTGATTGGGTTGTAGAAGATAAAGCAGCACAATTTGTATTGAATAATCCTCTTTTGAATAAAGTTTATGTAATTCATAAGAAAACAGACGGAATAAGAGATTTTTTCACATTAATAAAAAATATTAGAAAAGAAAAATACGATATAGTAATAGATACTCAACAGCTTTTGAAAAGTGCTTTTATTATGGGTTTTTCAGGAGGAAAAAGAAAAATAACCTTGTCTGACGGCAGGGAATTTTCCGGCATTTTTGCAAATGAAATAATTAAAACTAATCGAAAACAATTTGATATTCATTACCATGTTGTAAAAAGAAATCTTGAAATTGCAAAATATTTAGGCTGTGATACAGGAAATATCGAATTTGTTCTACCTGAAATAAAATCTGATACAAAATTGAAAGTTAAGGAACTTTTAAAAGATTTGGATAAAAATAAAAAAACAATTGTTATTTCTCCGGAAACAACTTGGGATAACAAACATTGGACTGTAAATAGCTGGCGAGAAATTATAAAAGAATTTATCGGTAAGGTCAATATAATTTATACAGGAACAACTAATGACAAGGGTTTGAGTGTTGCAATACTATCTGAGTTTAGCGAAAAAGATATAATAAATTTGCGAGGATTAACAAATCTTGTCGAATTAGCAGAAGTTTTTAAATATGCAGACGTTGTTATTTCTCCTGATTCCGGTTCAGCACATATTGCTTGGGCAATTGGTAAACCTTTTGTTATTACGATGTTTTTCGCAACCTCAGCAGAAAGAACTGCACCTTTTGGTGAAAAATATTATTCTGTTCAATCAGATTGTGAATGCTCGCCTTGTATGAAGAAAAAATGCCTTAATAAAGAAATTAACAAATGTATCAATTTTATAAATTCGCAAAAAATCGTAAAACTTTTGAATAAAGTATTACAAATTGGGTAATAAAGTTGTATAATTTAAAGAGTTATTATGTTGTGAGGGCAGTATCATTTTTTCACAGATTAAAGGATTTTTTGATAAACTTCAACAGGTTGATAATACTATATCTTCATCACATGCGATGGACGTATACAAAAGAAACCTCGAATTAGAGCAAGAAATTAAAGAAAAAACAGAAGAACTTAACAAAGCAAATAATACAATGCTCACAATGAGCAATATTTGGGAGATGATGAATTCATCAGAGCCTTTGACGAGTGTTTTAGACACAATTGTAAATTCTTTGCAAACGCAAATGGGCTATTTAAACACTCTTGTTTTAACGAAAGAATCAGACAAAAACGGATTATATTTTCAGGTAAAAGCCCATGCTGAAAGCAAAATTTTAGAAAAATCATTAAAAGAAATTGATTTTATAAAAATAAAGGAATATAGAATTCCGTACAGTGAAAATTTTATCCTTGCAAAAGCTCTTAAAGAAAAACAAATACAGAGTTCAAGTGACATAGAGAATGTTTTTTTCAGTATTTTAGCGGATTTATCACACGATTACGTAAGAAACATCATAAAAAATACACCGAGTAAATCAGTTATTGTTGTACCTTTATATCGCAAACAAAATGAAAGTATGACAGAATCGAAAGAATTTGGTTGTATGTTGGTATTTTCTGACAGAGAGAACATACGAGATACAGAAATTAATTTTTTAACTCTATTTGCCAATCAGATAGAACTTGCAATAACAATAGCCGGTTTATTTGAGGAAGTTCGTAAACAAGCAGTTACAGATCCATTAACAGGTTTGTATAACAGAAGATATTTTGAAGAAAATATCAATCGAGAAGCAGAAAGAGCATTGAGATTAGGACAACCTTTTTCCTTAGTGTCACTTGATCTTGACCATTTAAAAACGATTAATGATACATACGGTCACCAGTATGGAGATATTGCAATAAAAGCAATTTCAGACGTGTTAAAATCAAGAGCTCGTTCAATAGACGTTCCTGCAAGAATAGGCGGAGAAGAGTTCAATGTTTTATTGCCTGGAATTGATTCATACGGAGCTATGATTGCAGCAGAAAGAATGCGAGCGGCAATTGAGGCAACACCTCTTGAGAAAATAGGGAATGTTACCGCAAGTATTGGTGTTGCAACCTTTTTGGAGCACAGTAAAAATGTTTATGATTTAACAGAACTTGCCGATCAAGCTATGTATCGAGCCAAAATAAACGGTCGAAATCAAGTTCAACTTACACAAAAACAAAAAGAAACAAATTGGCAAAAAATTGCGGTCAACGCATTTTTGGATATTGTTTCAAAACAAAGAGTTCAAATACCGGCAGAACTTGCCGGTGATATTACGGCTCGATTGAGTTCTGTTTCCGCCTCAGAAAAAGATGCAAAAGAAACAATTTACTCGGTTGTAGACATTATCACTCAATCATATAACTCAACTTATCAATCAGGATTTACAAAATCAAAACTTCTCTTGGCAGTAAAACTTGCAAAAAAAATGGATATGCCAAAGGAAGAAATCGACAAATTAAAAATTGCGGTATTGCTTTATGATATCGGAAATATTATGTTACCGGAAAATATTTTCAAAAAGGAAGATGCTTTAACGGAAGAAGAAAAGAATATGATAAAATCGCATCCGGTAATTGCGGCAAGAGATATTTTGCGTCCGATAAGCAGCATCCAAGATGTTATCCCAATTATAGAAAAACACCACGAAAATTGGGATGGAACCGGTTATCCCGGTAAATCTTCCGGAAAAGATATTCCGTTAAGTTCGCAAATTATTCTTCTTGTTGATGCTTATTATGCATTGACTCAAGACAGACCATATCGCAAAGCTTTTGACATCCAAAAGGCAATAGAGATAATTCATCAGGGAGCAGGCTCAAAATGGAGTAAAGACCTTGTAGAAAAATTCATAGAATTGGTCAGCCACGATGAAACAGAATAATGACCATCTTTTAACTGCACTTTATAAATGGATAACGACATTTAAAGGTAAACCAATTTTAAAAGATACATCGAAGGTTTATAATATAAAATTTGATGGTTATATAGACAGTACAATTTCAGAACCTTTGTCTTTTACTGTATTTGAGCTTTCTCCGAAGGGTGAACTATTAATTGATGATGTTGGAAAAATTGTAGAAAGCCAAGCAGCTTTTTTCCTATTTATAAATCCTGATAATGGTTGGATTTTTGCGATAAAAAATACTTTAGAAAATCAGAAAAAAATAATTCAAAAACAACCTATTCAAAATTTTAAAATAAAAATTATTGAATAAAAAATCCTTATTTTATTCTAATAACAGTAACGATATTAGAACTGAAAATATATGAATTCATTTGGGCAACGGTTTATACATAGAGTTGAAATTATAAATAACAATATTACAGCTAACGAAATTATCTCTTTGTTTCCTTTTAAATATTTTTCACATAATTCGTTAGAATTTTGAACAAATAAAACAATAATTAAAGATATTGAAATGAGAAATATGTTCAACGCAGAACCATTGTTGAAAACTAATGAGAATTCTGATACAGAAGGAAGTTTAAATACAGTTTGCATGCCCGTCATAGCATAAAATACTTTTAAAAACTCATGGAAGGATTTAACGAGTACGAGAGGACAAATAAAAATCATTGTTGCATAAGTAATAGCAATTGCGAGATATTTATTCATTTCTATTTTTAGAGATTTCCAAAATTTGTTAAAGCATACGAGTATACCATTTACGACACCGTACATAATACAAGGAATATTAGCTCCATGCCAAACACCGATTAATAAAAAAACGAAAAAGAGGTTTCTATATGTTTTAAGAGTCCCGACTCTACTTCCGCCAAGAGGAATATAGACATAATATTTCATGAATTTTCCGAGAGAAATATGCCATCTTCTCCAAAAATCGGAAATATCAACAGATTGGTATGGGGAATTGAAATTTGGCAAAATAGTTATATTGAAAAGTAATGCAATACCAAGAGCCATATCGCAATATCCGGAAAAATCGAAATATCCCTGACTACCTATTGATAAAGCCAAAAACCAGGAATTTAGAAAATCCAGATTAGAAAGACCATTTAATGTTTGAGAAATAAACGGAGCGAAATTATCAGCCAGCAGAACTTTTTTAGCAAGTCCTATTGTGATTAAGAAGAATCCGGCTGAAATATTTTGAGAATTAATATTTTTTTTAGAATTATCTTGAAATTGAGGGACAATTTCCCGGTACTGGATAATCGGTCCTGCAACCAATTGAGGGAAAAATGTTACAAATAAAATATAATCTATAAAATTTGTATCTTTAATTTCACCCTTATAGCAATCCACAATATAGGAAATTTGTTGGAATGTAAAGAAACTTATTCCCAAAGGTAAAAGCAGATTCATTGTGTTAAATTGTGTGTGCAAATTTGTATTTAATATTTCTATCAAAAAATCAAAATATTTGAAATAGCATAAAAGTAATAAATTACAAACCAAAGTAAAAGCTAAAACTATTTTCTTATTCACGAATTCTGAAATATTTTTTTGAAGAATTTTTCCCATAAAGAAATTAAAAATCACAGAAGAAAGTATTATGTGTAAATAATTAAATTTGTAAATAGCGTAGAAAAACAAAGATGCAATAATTAACCAAATTTTTGAAGCAGTATAAAATTTAAAATTATTTAACAGAAAATAAATAACAAAAACTATTGGTAAAAAAATAAATAGAAACTCTATTGAATTGAAAAGCATATATTATTTCTCACAATCTTTCTTTTGATTTTTATAATAACTTAAAACATGTTTAAAAAACATAAATAATTCTGTATAGAAACCTCTTTCTTTAGCTAAAACTGTCATGTCATTAATTAAATTAATCAATACAGTATCAATATTGAAATCAAACTTCCTTGCATAATTTGCATCAATATCCAATCCGATATTTGAAACCCCAACGGATTGACACATATCAAGAAATTTTGTAAATTCTTCGATATTATCGTTTATATGAGGTATAACAATATATTTAACCTGTGTTTTATAATCACAATGTTGAACATATTTTTGAATATTTTCAACAACATTGTAATATTTATCAACTTTTTTAATTTTTTTATAAATTTCAGGTGAACCGGAATCAATCGATATGATAGGCATAACAAAGGAAATCTTGTTATCTAAAGTCATGCCTTTTGCAAGTATTTCAGAATATTCAATCCCTGAAGTAGGAACAGCAAACATTTTTGCTCTGCCTGTAAAGCAAAAATGTTTTATAATATCTTCAAATTCGTCATATAAAAGAGGTTCTCCGCCGCCGACATGGATTTCTATTTCATTTTTTAATAGGCCTTTTTTATCAAGTTCTTTTAAAAGAGGAATTATTTTATAAGGTTTTTTATCTGTATTTGTGTGAATTCCACCGTAAGATGTACAATATATACAATCGGCATTACAATTTTCAAACTGCGAAATATAAATATTAGAGTAATAATCTTCATTATCCCACTCTTTTTCTTGTAAGTGATAGCAATTTTTACAAGATTCCGGGAGAAATCCTTTTTTAGCATTTTCTTTTAATTTCTTAGTTTGCTGAATAATATCATCTATATTAACATTTATCCCATCAAAATTTCTATCAAGAACAATATCATCCATAACTTTATATCTTCTGTCCGCAGGTGAATAACAGCAGGTTAAAATTAAATCCCGCATAAAACAGACACTGTGTTCCAAAAGTTCGCAGCTGATATATTTCATAAAAAACTTCCGTTTGTAATACCATCTAATTTTAGCACGAACTTTAAATAAAAAAATTCTAATGTTTCAACAAAACAGGTAAAAATCCATCTCTATTGAAATTATTCAGCCTGTTCTGCATCCTTATTTTTGACCTTAGCGGTTTCTTCAGATATATTAACGTCTTGACCGTTTTTCTTTGCTTCTTTAAGTTCATGAATTTTTTCTTTATTCAAAACTGTAAGTTTAATATGTCCTTGAGATTCATTAGTCAAAGTTTCTTTCACATCAATCGGATAAGAATCATAAACCGGCGGAAGTTCACCGTTTACAATACGTTTTTCAACATGTTCAATATAAGTTTGCGGATTTCTGGTAAATTCAGGATGAACTTTTATCCAATCAACATAAGACAAACTACTTCTTGGATTATTGCAGCCTGCACATTCCGATAGAAAATTCGATGGGGAATTTTCACCGCCTAAAGATTTTGGCTTAATGTGTTCTGCCGTAGCAAGCGACGGTTTAAACAGAAGCTTGGCAAAGTCCGTTGGCGATGAATTTTTAGCTTCTGACATCACACGATTAACTTCTTTAAAATTCAAAGGTAATGTCATCAAAATATCTTCAATTTTGTTGTATTTTTCATCTCCAATAACTGCTCGAAAAGCAGATAACTCTTCTGTTAAATCAGGTCTATAGAAACTTTGGGCATCTTCAAGTTTATCTGCTTTATCAAAAAGAATTTGTCCTAATTCAGAATTTTCACCTGACTGTTCATCAGCTAAAATAGCTGCATTCATAAGAACATCTTTGCAATATGAAATAAACTTGCTTGGTAAATTTTCATTAGCTTTGCGTGCCGCTTGCGTAATGCTTAACTCTGTTCCTTTGGCACAATCTGCAATAATAAATGCAGCTGCTCTTTGGTTACTTCTCAAAAACTTTGCTTCTTCATTATAAATTCTATCCGCAAGCTTATTGCCCTTTGCTTTGTTCAATCTGTTAACATGCTTGTCAATACTGTTTTCTGTAAGCATTATTTGTCCGCAACACGGGCATGGCACATCTTCAAGTTTTTTTATTCTGAAATTTGTAGTTGCTCCTCCAAAATTAACAGAATTAATTCCTTGAAAATAAGTGTATTGAGCTTTTGAATATTTTTCAAAAGATTTTTCAAACTTTTCTGTTGAATTTGAAAAATCCGGCTTTGATGCAACAACTTTTTTTTGTTGTTGAGTGTTTTTTATAGAAAATTCTAAACTATTTGCATTTATTAAATTGATATTCATTAAGCACATTCCTTACACTTGTTCTTGTTAAAACAGAACAAGATTTGAAATTGCCTATTTATAAAGAATTCTTAACTATTTGGAAGATATTTTTTTATTTGTTTTTCGTTTTCAAAGGTAACAATACCGGTAACGATTTTTTTCGTGTTGTCGGGGCGTTTCACAACAACATCAAAAAGTCCGAATTCACCAATGTTTTTATCATTTTGATAAGATTTACGAAGTCCCGACATATAGATAAATACGACATCAGAATTTTTAAAATCTTTTGATTTGTCATTATAGATAAGTTTGCCATTCGAATTTAGTCTGACAATTCTTATTCCGGCAGAAGCCAACTCATCACCCGATAAACGATTATCTCCGTTTTTATCAAGCGGTCTTAATGATGCAAAAACATTTTCTTTTGTATCATTTATTCCTAAAATATCGTTAGAGTCTAAAACGTTGTCGTGATTATCCTTGATAAAAATATACTTGTTTCCGTCAACTTCAATAAAATAAGGGTCAACACTTCTTGAAACAGATTGGTTTTTACTTCTTCCTGCCACGCCGGATGCCATTCCAATTGCTCCTGTATAACCAATCGTATTTCTTATTCCAAAACCAACTGCATCAGAAAAATTATTAATACTATTCGTGGTATTTGCTGTTGTGTTTGTTCTTGCTGGCATTGTCGGTGTTGCTTTGAGTGTGAAATTCTGTGCTGAAAATGCGGGCATGCCCAACATTGAAATTACTAAAATTGCAAAAAACTTTTTCATTTTGACTCCTTTTTGTTTATAACGAAAAACAAATTAAAAAGTTCAAAAAAAAACGGAGAATATAAAATATTCTCCGGAAGTTAGTCCTAATGGTTTAACTTATTATTAATAACCTTGTTCTTCAATCGTTTCATTGTATTCTTGAATTACGTCTTGAACAGCCTCTTCAATTGTTCTTCCGTTAAGTTCAATAGAAAATGCGGAAGCATTTTTGTGACCGCCACCACCATGCTTGCGAGCAATTTCACTTACATCGGCATGTAAACTTCTCACGCTGAAACTTGCTTGATCTTTCCAAGGAGAAACTTTAAATCCGACTTCTACACCTTGAATTTCAGGCATGCCACCGGCAACAGCCTTAATTGCATCTTTTGCTTCTTGGAAATAACCTTCTTGTTTTGCAACTTTTTTTGCATCTGCAATTTCTTTATCTTCAATCATAAAGGCAATTTTACCATTGTCAGAATATTGAATTTTTTGTTGTGCAAGATTTCTTACATTCAAAACACATTGTGGAGTATTACCAAGAGCATTATTTTGCATTTCTCTGTTATTTACACCATTTTCAATAAGTAATGCAGCATCGGTAAACGGAAGAACATTTTGTGAAAATTTCAATCCGCCAGTGTCAGTTAAAAGACCTGTATATACAGCATTATTAAATGTTTTTGAAAGCTCTTTAGGATCAAAACCTAAAGGTTCTGCAAATTGCATCATAAGCTGGGTTGCAGCACCACAATTTGTATCAATCAAATTCAAATCAGCATATTTGTTGTTGACTGTTTTGCCATCAACTTGTTCTTCTATGTATGGGTGGTGGTCAATTTTTAATGTATGGTCAGCTCTTTTGAAAATACCTTCATAATAATCCTGAGAAATCATTTTGGGAACGGAAGTATCTACAGAAACAGCCAAATCATACTTGCCATGTCTTTCTGCCAATTTGTCCGCAAATTTAGCATCGCTCTTACCCTTCAAATCGATAATATTAACACCTTCTAAACCTTCTCTAAGGTACTCATATCTTTTGGGTAAACCGCCAAAAATAAAGCAATCAACGTCTTTTCCTGTTGCTTGATGAAGCATTGACGATGCGGCAATACAAGAACCGATACTATCACCATCAGGCGACATGTGACCGGATACAGCAATCTTTTGTATGTCGGGGTTTTTGATAACATCAACCATTTGTTTTATAACTTCAGCATTTTCTTTGGATTCCGGCTTCCATCCGCCAAAAGAAACTTGTTTAACCATAGAACGGTTAAAAGCAGCCATTTTGTCTAAAGAACTTTGATTATAATTCTCTCTGCCCGTCTGAACATTAGCTTGTTTTGCATCCGAATTTTTCGATATATCTTTTTTGTTGAAAAGAATGCTGTTTGTATTGTTTACATTTATTTCCATGTGAACCCCTTTCGTCAAACACAGTTGTTTAAGCCTGCTAAACATGTTTTTTTGCCGATTTTTAGAAAATTTTTAACGAAATTGTAACATATTTTTACAAATTAAATTGATTTTATAAATATTTGTTGATATTATTATATTGCTTCAATCTTTCTTAGATGGAGAAAAATCAAATAAGTTTAATCGGGACGTAGCGCAGTTTGGTAGCGCACCTGCTTTGGGAGCAGGGGGTCGCAGGTTCAAATCCTGTCGTCCCGATTTTTTATTGCAAAAAATCGTTCTCCAGGTTGAACCTACGGTTTACCCAAAAGGGCATATCGATTTGTATGGCTCATTTTTCGCCTACAACTCGCTACAAATCCTGTCGTCCCGATTTTTTTTATCCAATATTTTTGCGTATTTCGAGAAATGATAAAATATTGTTTTTTATTTATGTCTGTTTTTGCTTTCATTTTGCTCATAAAATACTTCATCTAATTTTTTCATAGCATTTTTACCATATCAAGATTGTTCCTTGCATACGTTTAATGTTGTGGGTATGTCAGAATGTACTGCTTGTTGTTGAGCAAATTTAGCAGAAAGATTGCTTGATAAAATTAAATCAACATAGGACTTTTTCAAATTGTGAAATCTAAAATTTTCAACTTTTGCTAATTTTTTTTGTTTCAATCTAACTGTTAGGAAATTTTTTATAAAATTTGCAAGGAATACAGGTTATGTACAGAAAAAAGAAAGAATACCAATATTTGTTTATTTACTATTTGAACTTCTGAAATTTAATTAAGACAATAAAAAAGAGCCTTTAATGGCTCTTATGTTTTAACTGGTGGAGGATAGGAGATTCGAACTCCTGACATCCTGCGTGCAAAACAGGCACTCTACCAACTGAGTTAATCCCCCCCGGTTGTGTTTTTATACTAATATAACCATAAAAAAAAATCAATACCTTTTTTATTATTTTTTTTACTTTTCTTATAAAAAATTTTTTATTAATTTGGCTCTATTTATTTAGACCCCTTGTTTTTAAGGTTTTTCACAAAAATAAATTTGTCAAAATTGTTTTCACAACAAATATTTTTTCAAAAGTTTCAACCTAACAATAAAAAAGCATACCCTTTGGATATGCTTTTTAAAAATCGATTTTAATTAGTTATTAAGCGTTTAAATCCTGCATTTTTTTGCTTTTTTTCTGCAAATTTTCAATATCAATTTCCCCATCAGCAGCACCTGCAACATCTAAAACAGGTTCTGCTATCTTATCCGCAGTCTGCAAACATTTCATAGCCATGCCACCGGTTGTATCATTAATATTTTCGACTTTTTTACCGATTTTACCGCCACTTATTGTATCTGCAGCCTGAAATACACTGTTAAGCGGTCCGCCTTTGCCTTCTTTTTCTGCTTCTGCAAAAATACTGTCTTGGTTTATTCCTGCAGCTTTTGATACCGTATTAACCGTATTTGCCGTATCTACAACTTGACCTGCAACTTGTATGCCCTTCTTTATCATAGCCGGATTAATCATATCAAATCTCCTTTGTATTGTTGTTATATAAATATAAAGTATTTTTGCTTTTGCAAATTTTAACAAAAATAGTTTTTGAAATATTTTTTTACAAAAAAAAGAGCTTCAAAAAAGCCCTCTTTTATAAAACATTACTATTAAATTTTAATGGTGGAGACGGTGAGAGTCGAACTCACGTCCGAAACGGAAACAATCGTACATCTACGGATGTAGGTCTGTTTTTCTCATCGTTATTGCGGCTCGAACCAATTCCCTACATAACGATAAAGCACTTTATACTCTGCCGAGTTTGGCTGTTGTCTTAGGCGTATTTACAGCCGTCATACGCAGCAACTTGCATAATTTCCCCTGCAAAACGGCAAGCTGGTCGTACAGAGGTGACCTGCTTAAATACTAAGCAGCAAGAGCTCTTGCTCTTGAGAAGTCAGCTTTGATTACATTGTTAGCATGTAAATCGTTTGCTCGTTGATAACCCGGAACAGCGCCGGAACCCGCAGCACGATTACCTCAATCGCCCCGTCAAATCCAAAGCGTCCCCATTTCTATTCTATTGTTAATGTTCGATTAAGCATGCCCGCCTTACTTTTTTCACCTTTTTGAATAGGTTTTTTCTTCGTTTGGGCAACTTTTTTACTATTTGTTAAGTATTATAACGTTTTTTTTAAAATCTGTAAACCCTTATTATTATTAATGTTACTATTTGTAAATAGTACTATGGTATTACTTCGTCAGGGTAACATTTTTTTCGTGTTTGTGTTATAAAAATAATATTAACTACTTAATCAGGCATTTCATATAAAAATTAACTAACAAAAACAATTAGGAGGATTATAATGACAGTCGGACAATTTGTTTTCATGCTTCACAGCCATTTGCCGTACTACAGAAAAGCGGGAATGTGGCCGTTTGGTGAAGAAAACTTATATGAATGTATGTGCGAAACTTACGTTCCGTTATTAAACGCTATTTCGGAATTGTACGAAGAAGAAGGTATTAAGGCTAAATTAACGGTTGGTATTACTCCGATTTTGGCTGAACAACTTATCGATGAACACTTACAAAACGGATTTGTCGAATATTTGGATTCAAGAATTAAACAAGTTTCCGAAGATTTGGAAAGATATCCGAACCCGAATGTTGCAAACTCACAACATTTGAAATATTTAGCAAAATATTATTTTGATTGGTTTACTCATATTAAAAACAGTTTTATCAACAAATATAATAAAGATTTGATTTCAGCCTTCAAAAAATACCAAGATTTAGGCTGTATCGAAATTACTACATCAGGTGCAACGCATGGATTTTCACCGCTTTTGGCAACAGATGCAAACCTCAATGCTCAATTTGCGGTTGGTTCTCAAACAACTAAAAAACTTTTTGGTAAAAAAGCTAAAGGCTGCTGGTTGCCTGAATGTGCATACAGACAAGGTTACGAATATATCGGAAAAGACGGTCAAAAAAAATGGCGTCCGGCTATCGAATTGACTCTCCAAAATAACGATATTGAATACTTCTTCACTGAATCTCACGTTATCGAAGGCGGCAGTTCAATCGGTAACAGACGTGTCGTAGGTGTTTACGGTAACATCGAATACATTCCGTTACCGGAAAGAGAAGCAACCGGATATGATACATATTCTGCATATTGGCTTCCTGATGCTCAAGTTGCTGTTATGGGCAGAAACGAAAGAGCCGGCTATCAAGTTTGGTCAGCTGCTGATGGTTACCCCGGTGATGGCTGCTACAGAGAATTCCACAAAAAAGACGACAAGTCGGGCATGCACTATTGGAGAATTACTTCTGCATCTGCAGGTTTGGGTGAAAAAATGCTTTATGACCCTGTTCTTGCTATGTCACAAATTAATTTGAATTCAGATCACTATACAACATTGATTTACCACTTGCTCAATGATTACAAAAACGCAAAAGGTAAAGAAGGTTTGGTAATGGTATCATTCGATACTGAATTATTTGGACACTGGTGGTTTGAAGGTGTTGAATTCATCAAGCAAGTTATCAAAAAATTAAATCAATATCTTCCTGATGTTGAAATGATGACAGCAGGTGAATACATCGAAAAACACCCGCCAAAAGAAGCTATCCAAATTCCTGAAAGCTCTTGGGGACAAGGCGGACACTTCTATGTATGGCAAAACCACTTAACAGAATGGATGTGGCCTATTATTCACGGTTGTGAAAAGAGAATGTCTGCAATTGCTGATGAATACGATAAAATGCCGGAAGATAAACTTATGCAAAGAGCATTGGCTCAGCTCGCAAGGGAAAACCTTTTGCTTCAAAGTTCAGACTGGCCGTTCCTTATCACAACATGGCAGGCTAAAGATTATGCAACAGAACGTTTCAACGAACATGTTCACAGATTTGAACTTATCGCTGATATGATTGAAACTAACTGCATCAATGAAGAAAAACTTGCGGAAATTGAAAATATTGATAACTGCTTTGCAGACATCAATTACAGAGTTTACAAAACCATTCCGGAAGGCAAATACCCTCAAGATGTTGAAAAAGTTCAATTACTCAAATAGTCTTTGAAATTTTAAAAGGCGGAACGTAAAGTTCCGCTTTTTTTGTTTATAGAATAGGAAAAAGTTGTGGAAAAAATAAAAAATATTTATAACGAGAAAACTGATTTAATAAATCTATTGATAATAAGCGTATTGATTGTTGTCGGTTCTTTATTGTTTCATGGTTGTTTTAACGGTATTTTGACGGATAAAGGCAGAGAAATGCTTTTCCCTGCAGCTATACTTGATGGAAAAATTTTATACAAAGACATTTTATGTATTTATTTTCCATTGGCTTTTCAGATAAATGCAATAGGTTACAAACTGTTTGGTATTAATGTTCAGACATTGGAAATGTTCAATACAATTAATGCTTTAATTACTTGTTTTGCTTTGTATTTTATAACAAGAGAATTTCTATCCAAAAATTTCGCATTTTTATTTGCAGTTTTAACGGCTGTGGGGGCTACTTTTAACGGAACGTTGTTCAATTTACAATTACCGTACTCTTGTTCTTTCACGTATGGAATTTCTGCTTATTTAATTGCATTATTTTTATTAATAAAATATCTTAAAACGGATAATGTAAAATTTTTACCGTATTGTTATCTTATTGCAGGTTTTTCCGTTGCTTGCAAAAGTGAATTTGGAATTTTCATGGTTATTTTGTTATTGACTACATTTGTCGTAAAACCTTGTAGTATCAAACAAAATATTATGAATATTTTAGTATCGTTAATTTTTCCGGTGATTTCTTTTGGCATTCTTTTTTTACAAGGTGTTTCAATTAATGATTTAATTAATTCTTTTAATTTTATGCGAAAATTCTTCACAACGGATTCAATGATTTATCATATTAGCAAAACAGGCGGAATATTCAGGATTGGTGATTTTAATATGTATTTTGAATATATTCCGAAAGCTATAGGATTATACCTGGTTTCTTATTTTTTGTTTAAAAAGACAAAAGGTACGTTTTGGGTAATTTTGGCAATTACAGTTTCTGCATGTCTGGCTAATTTTACAAATATTGGTATGAATACTTTGCTTTTACCGTTAACAGTGTTGGCTGTTTTACTTTTTAAGGCAACTGATATATATTCGGATAAGCCATTATTTATATTAATTCTTGCTGCTCTCGGCTTAAATTTAAGAATGTTTTGGGCTTTGGTTTTATCAACTTACGGAATACATACGGCTCATATACTACTTTTAGCTTTTGTCGTCTTATTATTTAAGTATTTGCCTGAATACAAATATTTAAGCAAAGATGATTTAAAACAATTTACAAAATATATGCTTATTGTTTATCTCGTATTTTTTGGAGTTTTTACAATATGGCAACAAACAAGAAATGATACACCTATTATAACTCCTCGAGGAATGATTCAAATTCCGAGAAAAGAAGCTGATGTTCTTACTTATGCTATCAATTATATAAATCAATTCTCTTCTCCAAAATCTAAAATTCTTGTACTCCCTGAAGGTATGGCAATAAATTTTTTAACGCAAAGAGATTTGGATTATAAATTACCAATGGCAGACAGACTTTATTACGATGCTATCGGAGCTGAAAAAATTATAGAAAGTATTAAGAATACGGACTATGAAATGATTTTGATTGCTCATGGACATGGATTAACAAATTTTGGAAAGCCCTTTGTTTATTCCGATGGAAATCCTGTTTATGAATTCATAAAGAATAATTATAAACTTGATTGGGAAACACAATATTTCAACAGAGCTGATAAAGCTGATACAAATACAATGCAGTGTTTTGTAAAACCTTATTAAGAAGGAGTAAAAATGAATAAAAAGATTTTTATAAACTTATTTATGATTTTTGTACTTGTAGCAAGTGTAAACACAAATGCAAAAAATTCACCTGCAACATACAAGCAATATAGTGCAGCCGTTCAAGCAACTCAAACTCCTATGCCCATAAATGATATGTATAAAGTTCGTAAAAAAGTTGTTAACACCCAAAATCAATACCAAAAGGCACGAGAACTTCAATATAAAAATTCTCAAATGTATAATGATTTATTAAAATAAAAAAAAGCCGCTTTGAAAAAAGCGGTTTATTTATATTCTCATTCTCTCGCTATGTTCGAAATTATGCTGCTTCCTCGGTTTTTTCTTCTTTATCTTCACCGTAAACCTCAGCTGTAACTTCTGAAACATTTACATCTTCACCTGCTTGTTTTCGTTCTCTTAATTCTTTGATTGTTTCAGGATTAAGAACTTTCAAGGTCATAACTCCATTTGATTCCTTTGTTAAAGTTTTGTTTATATCAACGGGATAGCTGTCATAAGATGCAGGAATTTCGCCGTCTACGATTTTTTGTTCAACATATTCAATGTGTGATTGTACTTTAATCGGGTATTCAGGATGAACTTTTAACCATTGAGCATAAGACATGCTTCCTCTCGGATTGTTACATAAAGCACATTCACCAAGATAATTTGATGTAGCATTCGGACCACCGAGTGATTTCGGATGAACGTGTTCTGCTGTGTGTAATGCACCTTTCAAAAGGTTATTCATAATTCCTGAATCAGAATCATTTCCCTTTTTCTTACTGAAAAGTTTTTCAACTGATTTATATCCTTCAGGTATGTTCATAGCTTTGTCTAAAACTGTTTCATATTGTTCAAGTGACAAATCACCTTTTAAAGCTTCCAGTTTTTCTGTGAAAGGAATTCTTTCAATTTTTCCTGATTGAACTTTTTTAATTTCTTGTTCGACAACCTTTGACATCGGGTTTTCGTCTTTTCCGTAAGCGGTTTTTGCTGCTTCTGAAACTTCATTTAAAACATTTATACAATAATTTTGAACTTTTTCCGGTAAATTTTGTTTAGCTTTTGCAAATGCACCAGATACACCCAATGAGTTGTTTTTTCTTGCTTCATCCGCCATTAATGTAGCAACAACTCTTTGGCTTGCTCTGAAATAATCTTTGTCTTTATCAATCTTGTCAGCAAGTTTCTCTCCCTTCAATGCAGTGAAACTACGAACAACATTCGGAATTTCTTCCCCTCTAATCATTCTGTCACCACAGCAGCAACAAGGCACATCATCTAATTTTTTAATTGCAAAATCACTTGTAGAACAGCCAAAACCTTTAAATGCTACCGCTTGACCGCCTAAAAAGTATGATTTCAATGCTGCATCTGCTGAAACTTTAGGTTCTTTTGAAACGGCTGTTATAGGATTTGTAACTTCTTTTGATTTCTTTATAGAATTTTGAGAAAATACAACATTAGCCGCATTAATAGCATTTACAAACATTTATCCACACTTTCTAACACACTACATTTAGTTTAAAATCCCTAAAAATATATTTTGCTGTTTTATTGTGAAAAAATGCACTTTTGTAACATTTATTAACAATATTAAAAGAAAATAATTATAAAAAATGTTAAATCTTTGCTAAAGAGAATAAAAAAATGTAGAATAAGCATAAGAAAGTGAGGGACATTCATGAAGAAGTTTTCAAAAATTATGACATCATTAGCTGCAGTTGCAGTAGTTTTTTCAATGCAAAATGCTGCGTTTTCTGCTGATTTGAAATATGCGGTTGTTGATGTTCCGCAAGTTGTTGCTGCTTCAAAACAAGTAAACAACTTGAAAAATCAACAAAATGTAAAAATTCAAGAATTAGCAAATTTTGTACAAAATGCACAAAAACAATTACAAGCAGAAAAGAATGCTGACAAGAAAAAAGCTCTTGAAACTAAGTTGAACAAAGAATTGAATGACAAAAAAGTAGCTATGGAAAAGAATTACGCTGCGCAACTTGCAGGTATAGATAAAAATATTTCTGCTGTTATTGCTCAACAAGCAAAAGCAAAAGGATATGACCTTGTACTTGCTAAAGGTGTTGTTTTATATTCAACTCAAGGTACAGATATTACAAATGACGTAATCAAGGTTGTAAAATAGTTTATTCATTTTGACCCCGCAATTTTTGTTCTTGCGGGGTTTTATTTTTTAATATTGATAAATTGCTTATGAAAAATTTTTGTATTGTAGTATGGAACAAAATTAACAGGTATAAGGTGAAAATTTTTATAATTTTCGTCATTTATTTATTATTTTCTGCTACAATAAATTTTTTTGTAAATCCTTATAATATTTTTCCTTTGCAAAAAAATGCTGCAATATCAATAAAACCAATGGCTAAAAAACATTTGATTAAATCGAAAATTATTTCTTTAAAATTGGATTCAAGAAAAATAAATACGGTTTTTATCGGTTCTCAAAAGGCTGATTTTTCTATTGACGTAAATGAATATAAAAATATAACAGGATTAGATGCTGTAAATTTGGCGAGTTCCGGGTATTCAATAAAAGACTATCCTGCCGTTTTGCAATCTGCATTGAAAATTCATCCTGAAATTAAAAATGTATTTGTAAACTTGGATTTTGTGACTTTTGATAAAGAAAAAAATAAAAAAATAAAAAAGTTCAAAACTGTTAAAAATGGATATTTAACGTTATCGGAAATTTATACGTCATTGTTCTCTTTATCCGGTGTGAGAGAATCTATTTATACTCTTTTCATCAATGCCATTGGAAAAAAATCGGGTATGTTTGATTTTAATGGGATAAAAATAGTTTGCCCTGATGAAAATATAAAAAATACAATGGAAAATTCCGTTATAGAATATACAGGAATTTATGAAAATTTTCAATACGACAAAACTTTTGTTAATGTAGTAGAAGAACTTCAAAGAATTTGTGCCGAACAGGAAAAGGATTTGTATGTATTTATAATGCCTTCTCATTTAATGAATATGCAATTAATGAAAAAAATTGGTATATATAATACATATTTTGAATGGAAAGATGAAATAAGTAAATTTGCCCCTGTCTTTGACTTTGAATATCCTTGTCCCATTACAAATGAGGCAATTTCCCCCAATATGAAATATTTTTCAGGTATAACAATGCCGACTCCGATTGTCGGTAGAATTGTTTTGGAGTCAATGACGAACGGAAAAATTGACTTTGGCAGGATTTATACGTATGATTATGCGGAAATTTTTAATAATTCTGATAGAAGTGAGTTAGGAATGCTTACAGTTGATGAAGACAACAGAAATGAATTTTTGGAAAAATCGGTTCAACAAGCGGAAGATACAGATGATATTTCTCAGTAGAAAATAGGTCAAAATGAAGGTTGTAGGTAAACAAAGAAACAGCAAGATGTGTTATATTTGCGGAATGGAAAATCCGGAAGGTTTAAAAGCACAGTTTTACAATATGGAAGATGGCTCTGTAATGACAAAATTTCAATATAGAAAGGTCCATCAAAGTTTTCCTCAAAGAGTTCATGGCGGCTTAATAGCTACAATGATAGATGAACTTGCATTTAGAGCTTATTGGTGTAAAGACGAAACAATGCTTGGTGCAACAATGTCAATGGAAACAAAATTTCGTAAACCTGTTCCCTATGAAACTGATTTAATCGGCAAAGGGATTGTAGTAAAAGATTTGTCGAAATTCTTTATTGCAGAAGTTTCGATTATGGATAAAGAAGGAATAGTATATGCCGATGGCATTGTCAAATATATAAAACTTCCTATCGAAAAGATTGCTCAAGCAGACTTTCACGAAGAAATGAAATATCTTATTGAAGATAATATAACCGAGATATAGGTATCCATTTGACTGATAGTTTCAATCATTGATTTTGTTATACTTTCCCCAAAAAGGAGAAAAGATGATAACAAAATTAAATGGTACTACATTTGATAATTATATATCTACAGGTCTTAAAATTGTTGAATTTTATGCTATTTGGTGTGGATACTGCTCAAAACAATTTTCTGTATTAAACGAAATGAAAGAAATTGAATTTGGAATGCTAAATGCGGAGGAAACTCCGGAAATAGTCATGCGATATGGAATAACAGGATATCCAACATTTATTGTTTTTCAAAATGGAAAAGAAAGTGGAAGATTTTCCGGATTTCATACGAAATATCAAATTATGGAATATTTAACAAAATATTTCAAAAAATAGTTTTAGAATGATTGATATTTATGATGAAATAACAGGAGTATGAATACACTTGACTTAGCAAAGCCTTTATGATAATTTTAAATTACCGGAAGGGCTTGTGGCACTCTGCCGAGGGGTTGCTGAGAAGCAGATAAAAGGTACAGGCTCTGATAGTAAAAAATAAAAGCAACAGCCGATTGAATATCGGCGTCCCGAGAGGTAGGTAGCGCAGAAGCTACCGCATCTTTAAAAAAATTGAATAACGAATGATGGGCTTGTGGCACTCTGCCGAGGGGTTGCTGAGAAGCAGATAAAAGTACAGGCTCTGATAGTAAAAAATAAAAGCAACAGCCGATTGAGTATCGGCGTCCCGAGAGGTAGGTAGCGCAGAAGCTACCGCATCTTTAAAAAAATTGAATAACGAATGATGGGCTTGTGGCGCAGCGGTAGCGCAGAGGACTCATAATCCTTTGGTCGTAGGTTCGAATCCTACCGGGCCCACCATTTAAAACATAAGAGCCTTTAAAGGCTCTTTTTTATTGTCTTGATTTAATTTTAAGGGTTCGATTATTTTTAAGAGAATCTAAAGAGTATAGTTTTCATCGAAGACCATATTTAATAAAAATTTTTTATAGTATTTTTGTGTGAGATTTTTTTATTAACAGAAATTTCGACATAAAGTATAACGAGTTTGATATATAAATCGGAAGTTTTCATAAAAATTAAGCTTCATATAAATTCTATTAATAATTCTTCTTCAAAATAAGTCTTGCTTTTTATAAAATTTATAAAAAGGAGGCTTGTATGGTTTCATCATTAAGACATGCTGTTTATAAAAATTTTGGAAAAATTGATTATCTTCATTATTTCAGAAGAATGATAAGAGATTATGAGCAACATAAATGGGATTTTGATGTAAAAAATATAAAAATTGATATTCCTTGTCCAAGGTATGTTTGCAAACGAGGTTTTTCTAAGCGGTTATGTCTTACAATCATAGACGATACTCTTTTTCTAAAAGAATTTGACAGATATTTTAACGGATATATTCGACCAATGCAAGAGTTGAGAAAACATCGTATTTTGGCAAGAAGAATTTTTGTGAAGAAACAAGGCTGTTTTACCAAATACAATCAAGATTGTTCGCAAGCACTTTATAATTGCAATAAATGTAAGAGTAAATACGAGTGTGATTTGTCAAAGAAATTAAGTAAAGAAGATGACCATATTTACAAATTAACAAGGCTATATGAAATTTTGTATCATAATCTTAATCATGGATATTGGGCAGATTTAGTTAATGACTAATTCTGTGAATCACAGAGAAATAGAGTTTGAAATTTTTTTGTTGTATAAAATTGAATTTATGAATAACTCTTTTTGTTAAAAATTTACGAGTTTGAACAATGAATATACAATCATAAATAGTATAAATTTTGTTTAAAAAAAATAAAAAATCTTTTTTATTAAGTTGAAATAGAAACCCTATAATCGGAGGATTTTATTACAACAATTAATTACGAAAAATTGGGATAAAAACTTGAAAATCTGTGAGTAAAAGTATTTTAACTCAAGAAAAATCTTTTGAATTGTTTGAATTGTCAACTTCTTATATCTATTGTATTGAAACAGGTAATCGAAAGCTATGTTTTAAAATTTTAGAAATTTTTTCAAAAAATGGATATGAAAAATAGTTTTCGATTTGCTACATTTTTATACTCTGAAGATTTATAACATTCATCTTTTTAAAACTTTTTGAGAGCTGTGTCAAAAAGAGCAAAACGTTTTGCTAAATTAAAAAATGGTAATCCTATAATTCTATATTTTTCATCATCTGCAATTGTGATTGTTCCAAGTTTTTCTATTTGTAGCAAAAAATCTTCTTTCCATTTATCTGGTTGCAAATAAATCGTTCCTTTTACTTCTATAAATACATGGTAATATTTAGGTTCCCTATCTTTTTTATTAAGAATCAAAAGGTAGTCGGGTTCAAAGTGTTTTCCTTCATCAAAAGAAAATAATTTTAGCTGACGTTCATTTCTAATTAAATGAATTTCATCATATTTGTCTTGGATTTTATTAATGAAGCTATCAAAATATTTAACAAAAGCTTTTTCTTCAGTTGTTCCAAAATTATCTTTAAATACAAACCAAGACTTATTTGACAAATCTAATCTTAGTTCTTCATCATTACATTCTTTTTGCGATACCCCACAACTGTCATTTTCTTTGACCGCAATTTGTATCTTTTTGTCAGTAATAATATCTTTTAGCTTTTTAGCTTTGAAATCCTTAGTTCCAATATATTTATTGTCTTTTTGCATAATTAATGTTGACACTTTATTAAGAACGTTTTTAGTGGCATAAAAATATTGATTTTGAGTGATTTCATCTTCTTTTTGTTTAGAGTTTATGATAATTTTGATGTTACCTAAGTACTTATCATCTGTTAAAAATTCTTTTGTAGATTGTAATTTTTCGTATTTTCCTTTTAATTTGTTAAAGGCTAAGTTATCGTATTTTCTTAATGCTTTATGTAAAATTCTATAATCAATATTTTTGAAAAGAATTTCAGTTGAATATTTTGCAACACTTAATTCTTTATCTTTGTTATTTGTATCATCCAATAAAACTATCGATGTGCTTTCTCCACTTGGAAGTAGGATGTTTATTGGTTTATCTTTTAGGTAAGGAAAATCTTCTGTTAAATCATTAGAATTTTTTATTTGTTGAGAATTTTCAAAAACTACACCATTATTGTATATTTCAGTTTGTTTGAAGCTTTCTTTAAGTTCGTATGTAATTGTTTTGGTATTTGAATCTTGTAATCCAATATCTTGCATTGCTCTGCGTAATTCTCTTATATATAAAGGATTATGTTGGCAGTGATAATAAAGAGTTTCGCAAATTCGTAATTCGTTATTTAAATCGCTGTCAAATTTACGTCTGAATTTATCTTCATAATTGGGTAAAACAAAAGGACAGTATCTTGCACCTCTTCCAATTAGTTGGGCTTCTTGAATGGTTTGTTTTTCGGGTGTTCCGTCAGGCTTTGCACTTCGGGTTTCATATAGTCTTACAATGTCAAATAAATTTAGAACATCCCAACCCTCATTTAGCTTATTTACAGCAAAAACACATCTTATAAGATTGTTTCTATCTTCTAAAGTGTTGATTTGTATTTGTAAATTTTTGACGTCTTTTTCTTCATTAGCAGAAGCGCATTTGTCCTCTGCAAAATCTTGTTTTATCTCATAAATAAGATTTTCAAAAGTTGTTTCTTTATCAAAAAATGAAAACATCTTTTGCACAATTGGAGCAGTAGATAAATCTCGGATGTGTTGTATTCTTTGAGGGGTTAAATTTGTTATCAGTTCATGGAAATGTTTTTTGTAGTCCGAACTTTCTTTTACAGTTTTATGTTTAAACATAATAACTGGTTTTATTGTTAGTTTGTTTTTCTGAAAGAGTTTTAACCTATATTGATTTAGTAAAACAGCTTGAATAACTCTATCATCTAAATTTAAACCAACAGATAAGGTTTCAACTTCTTTTGAATATTTGTCATTCCTAAAATTTTTAAGGGAATAATCCATAATAATTTTATTTTCATAAGCTTGTTTGATGTTTTGATTTTCTAAATCACATGTAGCCGTAAATTCCAAAAGAACATTATCTACATTTGATTTTAAAATAGTACCAACTGTATTCTCCCAATTTGGTTCATTAACATTGGTTTTCCCTTTTTTGCGTGTTTCTACATTTAGGTGATGAGCCTCATCTGCAATAAATACCACTTTTTTATCTCTGAAATCATCAAAAGTAATACTATTTTCATATATTGTAGTTAGTTTTGTATGTAATCCTTGAATTGTAGTGAAACATATATTTATATCATCTGCATTTGTATCTTGAAAATTATCGACTTCTCGGATTTTTATATAAGTTCCGTCAATATTGATAGAATTATTGAAAAGATATTTTGATGATGTTGCATTTAAGAAATTTTCTTTTGTTTTTTTTATAATGTTGTCTGAATTTACAAAGAATAAAAAATTTCTATATCCACGACTATACAAATAAATGATTAATCCTGCCATAATGACAGTTTTTCCACTACCTGTTGCCATGTGGAATAGAACTTGTAGAGGATAGTTTTTATCTTGATTACGCAAATTATCGTTTTCGTAGTATGTTACAAAGTTCTGAAAAGCTTTTTTCTGGTATGCACGCAGTTCAAGTGATGTGGTTAGATTTTCTTCAATAAATTTAGAAAATTCTTTACAAAAGCCTGCAGAATTTAAAGTGTCTAATTTTTCATATAAAAAAGTCATTTACTTATCTCCATAAAAACTTTTTGTAAATGCTTTTTCTTGTTCTGTAATTTCAAAATCATTATCATCAATATCACAATAGTTTACATAAAGCATATTTTTGTCTAATACTTCAATTAAAAATTTCTTTTTATCATCTATTGAAAGTTGTTCAAATTCTTGTTCACTGTCTTTCAGTTTGTTTATCTCTGCCTTATAGCTTATAAATTCAGAATTTATGATTGAATTATAAAGTTCATTCAGTTTTTTATCATTTGCAATTTTAATTTCATCGACAAATTTTTGATTCAATTCTTTAAGTTCACAGTAAACAAAACTTCCACCACCTTGCCAGTTTACGTCTTTTGATATTCCGGTGGTATCACCCTTTATAACCTTTTCTATCCTTTTGACACTATCTATCTCTCCGTAGTTTAATTGTTCAATTCCAATCCATTGTCGATTTATTTTTTGGGCGACAGCCCCCGTCGTCCCTGTTCCAAAATGGAAATCCAAAACGATGTCTTGTTCATCAGTACACATTTCAATAACACGCTGTAACAATTTTTCAGGTTTTTGACCGGAAAAACCAACTAATTCTCTTCGATACCTATCTGTAGAGTAAATATCAATCCACCAGTCTTCTAATTTTTTACCTCTTGCTTCAATTTCTTCTTTAAAAGTTTTGTTAGTTTCTGTACTTCCAAATAACTGTCCAGTATTATGAACTCCACTTTTGTGTGTAATATATGGCATCTTTATTTTAGATTCTTTTGTCTTTCCGTAAAATAAAATATCATCATGCTTTCGTGGTAAAAAATCAGTTGCACCTGCAGGTCCTGTGTAACACCATACAATATTATTTTTAAAATTATCTTTTCCAAAGATTTCGTCCATTAAAATTTTACAATAATGACTTTCGTTAAAATCCAAATGTACTAATATACTACCATTATTTGCTAATAATTTTTTTGCAAGTTCTAATCGATTTTTCATAAAAACTAACCACGTTGATTGATTAAAACTATCATTATACTTAAAAGAATCCTTGTCGGTATTAAACGGAGGATCGATGTAAATACATTTAACTTTACCTTCATACCTTTTTAGAATTGATGATAAAGCAAGTAAATTGTTACCTTTTATCAAAAGATTATCTTTATCATTAAAATCTGTAATATTATTTTGTATTCCATTTTTTGTATATCTTTTGGCGTTTGTAAATACTTTAGGGGCTAAAAGCTTATCTATATCATCAGGAGCAAGCAATTCATTATAATATATTTCCTGCCTTTTTTGATCTTCTTTTGTTTGTCCACCCTCTAAAATACAGTCTTTGTATGGAAAAGATAAAACAACATCATTTTTTGACGATAAGAACTGCTCGTGACCGTCAATTAAGCCAATATTGTTCTTGAATCTTGTATAAGAATCTTTTAGGAAAGCTTTGTTGTTAACAGCCCAAATAAAAGCCATTTTATCAAAAATTAGCAGGTCATCTACTTTAGTGAAAAATTTGTTTTTGACCTTGTCATTGGATAAAAGTAATTTGATTAAACCCTTATCCAAATTCATAGCACATTCAGCTACTTTATTCCTCAATAAATCGCCATTATCAGCATAAAATCTTTTTTTTGAATCTTGTTTTAAAACATTAAGCAATTCAAGGTAAAAACCATTCTTACCTTGTTCCATGTTCACTCTCCTATACTACCCCTTATTGTTTAGGATACATATAATTTTGCATATTGGCAACTTTTTAACACATCTTTAATAGTTTGTAATATAAGAGGTTTTAGCTTTAAACAAGCTTTTTATTTGTTCGTGGAGTGTTTTTACTTTGTTTTGTGTCTTATAACCTCATACACATTTTTTATCTTTTTATTAGGGGAAAATACGTTGTTTTAGTATTTTATATCGTTGAAATTTGTTCCGATTGGATTTTTGTATAAAATTTTCAAAACTTCAGTGTCGTTTTGACTTAGTTTAAATAAAGTTCTTGTATGAGGTACAAACATAATGTCATTAGGGTCTGTTCCATGTCCGAGTCCTGCAGCATGCCCGAATTCGTGAATTGCTGCGTGCTTAATTGATTCATCTGTAATTATTTTTGGTGATAATGGATTAGGAAGGCCTATTTCGATGGTAATTGCCTTGATTTCTGAGGCGACTATACTTCGATATTTGCACATTCCTTCAAAGACTCTACCGGTTTTGACCCAATTTACGATAATTTCTGCATCGGCTGGATTTTGAGTGTTTTCGTATCGGAATATTCCGAGAGCATTATATGTATAGGCGGCAGTTTCTATTATTTTATAGTATTTATATTTTTCGTTGTCAGAAAGTGGTGCTGAAATTTTTGAGATATAAAATTTTATAATATTTTTGGAAAATCGGCATACTTTGTTATTTATCATTGAATTTTTAATGTATTGTATAATTTTTTCGTCCATTTTAACATGGTAAAACAGGCTTAAAATTTTTGCAAATGAGTTGCGTTTTTGTGATAAATTTTATTTGTTATGATGAAGAATTTTTTTAAATTTTTATTAGGATTTACTATATTATTTATTTTTTATTATTTGAGTTTTTTTATTGTGAAAATATTTAATATCAAATTTCCGGCTGCCGTTTTGGGCTTAATTTTGTTTGCTTTATCTTTAATCATTGGAATTATAAAAGAGGAATGGATTGAATTAAGTGTTAATTTTTTACTAAAAAACATGGCTCTTCTTTTCGTTCCGTTTGTGGTAGGTCTGAGTGTTTATAAATCGTTTTTGATGAAAAATTTTATACCGATATTACTTGTTGTTTTGATAACAACGATTTTTACAATTGTTTTTACGGGACTTTTGGTAGAATACGGAATTAAATTTGTCAGACTTTGGAAGATAAAAAGGGGGCATCATGATTAGTCCTTTTGGGTTTGTTTTGAGCGTTTCTCTATATAAAATTGCGGAAAAATATAAAAATTTACCTTTTTTAAAGTATTTTCCGCCTATGTTGATTTCAGGAATACTAATTATAATTATGTTGTCTGCTTTTCATATTGATTTTGAAAAATATAATGAAAGTGCATCTTGGTTAACCTTTTTGTTAATGCCAGCGACAGTTGCTCTTGGATATCCATTGTATAAAAATATTAAAATTCTCTCTAAAAATAAAAGAGTTATTTATCCCATGTTTTTTTTGGCTGCGTTTTGTGCAGTAATTGCAACTTATATTGTTGGAAAATTTTGTAATGTAGATATGAATGTTTTGATTTCAATGTTACCTAAATCTGTTACGGCTCCAATTGCTATTGAAATATCAAAAACTTCCGGAGGGATTCCGGAATTTACAATTTGTACAGTGGTTTTAACCGGTGTTTTTGGAGCTTTAACCGGTCATAAAATTTTGAAATTTTTAAAAGTCAAAAATGATATTGCAATAGGTCTTGCAATTGGGGCGGCAAGTCATGTTATCGGGACTGCAAAATGTCTTGAACAAGGTCGTGAAAAGCAGGTAGTGATGAGTACTTTAGCTCTTGTGACCGTTGGAATAATTACAGCAGTCATTATTCCTGTTTTATTATATTTGTTACGTATTTGATTTGTTTGAAGAATTTATTGTTTATCTTTTCTTTTTGTGCTAAAATTGACTTAAATTTAATATAAAACGATAAATGAGAGTGATATGAATTTAGCAGAAACAACAGAAAAAACATATGATAATGATTTGACAAAGCCTACTATTGTTCAAGAGGGCAAAAAATATACTCCCAAAGAGGAGTTTTTTAACGCATTTTCTCATGCTTTAGGGGCGATGTTTGCGATATATGCGATAGTAATGCTTGCCGTACATTCTTCTTCTCCTTTGGAAGCTGCGACTACAGCTGTTTATGGAGCGATGTTGTTTATTTTGTTTCAGTCTTCGACCTGTTATCATGCTATGACTAATGAAACAGCTAAAAAAGTTTTTCGTAAAATTGATCACAGTGCGATTTATCTTTTGATAGCAGGAACTTATACTCCGTTATTAATGCTTGTTGTTGATTTTCCATATTCCGTAATTATTATGGCTATAGTTTG
Organism: Candidatus Gastranaerophilaceae bacterium; assembly: GCA_051875105.1. Classification (GTDB taxonomy): domain Bacteria; phylum Cyanobacteriota; class Vampirovibrionia; order Gastranaerophilales; family Gastranaerophilaceae; genus RUG841. The sequence continues at coordinate 33,747 of JBJEGN010000108.1, read as the reverse complement.
GTATCTTGCGGTGACAGGTATTGTTTTTTCTTGTTTAACACTTAAATTTAAGGGCTTGTCGACAGGTTTATACATATTAATGGGTTGGATGTCGGCATTTTTATTTTATTCTCTTTGGAATGTTTCAAAAGAAGCATTTTGGTACTTGCTTGCAGGTGGTTTAGCATATACTTTGGGAAGTGTTTTTTACATGAAGGATAAAAAATATATGCACGCAATATGGCATCTGTTCGTTTTGGCAGGTGCAATAATGCACTATTTTGCGATTTATTCACTTTTGTAAGTATCTCTGATTATTAAGTATTGTAAACATTTTGTTGAAAAATTTAATTTTTTGAAATTTTGGTCGACATAAAAGTTGAGAGAGTGTAGTGAAGATTTGACGTATGGACAAAATTAATTTAAATGGGATGAATTCTCAATCGAATTTAAGAGAAACAAAAGCTGTAAAAGAAAATAAACCGCAGGCGGAAGTGAAGCCGCAATTAAAAGAACATTGTTCTTCAAAGGCTGCAAATGCATTGAAAGGTATTGCGTTAGGCGTTATTCTTGCGGCAGGTATTGCGACAGGGGCAAAAGCAGCACCAGCTAAGGCGAATGAAAATAATATTCCCGAAAATCAAACATCAGTTTCTCAGCAAGCGGAAGTGGCAGTTGCTTCAACGGAAATAGAAGCTGCTGTTGATGAAGCGATGAACAATAAAGTTTCTGATTTGTATACGGCAAATAAAGTTTCTTGTACGGGTGAAATGACAGAAGGTGAGAGAAATTATAAAGCTTCTGACATTTCAGATGACGGCATTTTGACATTCTATGATGTATCTCGAGAAAGAGCTTCTAATAATTTGTCTAAAGCAAATAAATACAAAAACGTTTATGAGGCGGTGAATTCTTTTGACCTTGAAACAAAGTCCGAACACAATTCTGCTCAAGTTAAAATCGGTCAAAAATTTGAAGAAACAACTGCAAAAAACGGTGATTATGTCGAACTTGCAGAAGATGGAAAAACCTTTAATGTTTATGATGAAAGCGGTAATTTTATAGGTTCTTGTACTTACAAAACAGAGGAAGAACGCAACGAGGCAAATGACAACTTTAATAAAGGAATTGCTGGCATAGCGGTCGGTACTTTGGGTGTTATGGGACCTGCTGTCGGGGTTTTAATCCACGAGGCAAATAAAGATGGTGAAAAGCAAAAAGGTGATTAACCGTCTTTACCGCAAGGAATTTGTTTCAAAATATTAAAAGAGAATTGAAAAACTTTTTTTATTTGATACTATAAATTAGCTTAGACAGTGTGTTTAAAAGAGAGAAAATGAGTATTCACTACGATGTTAGCGGAATCAAAACATGGATTTCGCCGAAAATTCAAAATCAAGGAGTTAACGGACAGAAAACTGTTGAAAAACAGACTGTTCCTCAAAAAATTGAACAAAAATTAGCAAGAGTCGGTGCTGGTTTGGCATTAGCGACTTTTTGCAAGCCTTCACTTTCTTGCATAAAAGACTCTGATAAGACTATGAAAAACCTTGATACTAAACAGGAAAACCCGATGATAAGCCAAACGATGCAGGCAGGTAAAAAGGGCAATGTTACGAGTATTTTTTATGTAAATGATATTCATGGCAGATTGTCAAATATGGAAAGAATTACAACCGCATCTACTGATTTTGATAGACTTATGCCGTCTTATGTTGATAAACTGAAACTTTCCGCAGGCGACATTATGTTGGGTTCAAACGTAAATGTTAATAAGGCTGCTAATTCGTTTCTGAATGCTAACAATTTTATGGCAAGTGTTGTCGGAAATCACGAAGTTGACCAAAATATGGGGGATTTCCTTGCTTCAACAAAACATGCTTTGTATAAAATAATGGGTTCTAATGCTGAAATGGATAAATCCCATAAATTGTATAACAGAATTATTGATTCTTATGTTCAAGAAGATTCCGATAAAAACAAATACGGAATTATTGCGTTGATGCCGTTTGATTTGGCTATGCGTTCTTCCAATAAAGAATTGTTTGACGGTTTGGAAATTGAACAAAAAGAAGAAACTAAAAAATATTTGCAACAGCAAATTGACGATTACAAAGAAAAAGGTGTCAACAGAATTATCGTTTTATCTCACATCGGCTATGAAAACGACATAGATATTGCAAAATCCGTTGAGGGTATAGATATTATTGTAGGCGGACATTCTCACGATTTGGTAGAAGATGTTTCTGTCGGAGAAAATTTGATAATTTCCAAGAAAACAGGTGCTCCGACAGTAATTACGCAAGCGGGTCGTGACGGTAATTATTATGGCATTTTGAATGTTGAATTTAATGATGATGATGAAATCGTTAAGGCTGAAAATATTGTTAAATCAACAGCTTCACTTGAAAGAAGCCAAAAAATGAATGCCAAATTCAATAAGATTTTGGGTAAGCCTGAAATTATAGGGAATATTAAATCGTCAGAACCTGCTCCAACCAATAATTTGAAAGAGTTAAATCCTCATGTGTCTATGGTGGCAGATGCTTTGAAGCAAAAATATAACACAGATATAGCACTTGTAAATGCAGGAACCGTCAGAGGTGCATTTATGCCCGGTGAAATTTCATTAAGAGATATTGGCGAAATCTTCCCGTTTGCGGATAAACTCTCTTTGATTAATGTTTCAGAAAAAGAACTTGTTGAAACTTTGAAATATTCAGCAACTTCTATTGCTCAAAAAGATGGAAAACCGGGGCTTGTTCAGGTTGCGGGCATGAAGTATTCCGTTTCAAAAAGCGGCGAATTGGTAAATCTTTTTGTAACGGACAAAAACGGAAAAGATGTACTTATTGACATAAACAATCCTGACGAAAGCAAAACATATTCAATGGCATTACCATCGTTTATCGCAAAAGGTTTAGACGGATTTACAATGTTGAATAAGATTGATGAGCCGACAACAAAATTGATTGATGAATCTTTGAAAGATATTGCAGTTGAATATATAAAGAATTCACCTGACGGTGTTGAAATCAAGAATGACGGCAGAATAAAAATTGTTTAATATAGAAAGCGTCTTATTTCATCGGCAGCCGAAATATTTTTGGCTGCTGATTTGTGTTTAGAAAAGCTGTATTTAATAAATTATCGACAATATAAAAATAAGTATGATAATATTGTTTATAAAAACGGAGTTTATTTATGAATAATGAAGATAATAAAATGATAATTACCATAATCGGTGCTGATAAAATCGGTATTGTTGCCAAAATTACGGCGATTTTAGCAGAATGTGAAGTTAATATCGAGGATATTAAACAATCGATTATGCAGGACTTTTTTGTAATGTTTATGCTTGCTGAAACAAGCCGTACATCTTTGTCTTTCAATGAAATTAAGGACAAATTAACAAAAGCCGGAGAAGAAATGAAAATGGAAATCTGGGTTCAAAAGAAGGCTATTTTCGATAAGATGCACACAATTTAGCGAGGAAAAACAATGAATTTTTTTAATGAGGATTCAATTCTCGAAACAATAAATATGATAAGAGTCCACAATCTCGATATCAGGACGGTGACACTTGCTTTGAGTTTAAGAGATTGTATGGATTCTGATGTGAAATGCGTGGGTGAAAAAATCCATGAAAAAATTGTTCGATATGCCCAGTATTTAAGACATTATGCGGACGAAATCGAATCTGAATATTCTATTCCGATTGTGAATAAAAGAATTGCTGTGACTCCGATATCTTTGGTGGGTGAGTCTTGCAAAAATCCGGATTATGTTTATTTAGCAAAAGTTTTGGATAAAGTTGCAGATGAGGTCGGTGTGGATTTTATTGGCGGATTTGGTGCTTTGGTCGAAAAAGGTTTGACAAACGGTGACAGACTTTTGATGTCGAGCATTCCTGAGGCACTTGCTTGTACAAATAAAATTTGTTCTTCAATTAATTTAGCTTCATCAAAAGCAGGAATTAATATGGATGCTGTAAACATGATGGCAGAAATAATTAAATTATCGGCTGATTTGACGGCAAAACAAGACGGTATCGGTGCGGCAAAACTCGTATGTTTCTGTAATGCACCGGGAGATAATCCTTTTATGGCAGGAGCTTTTCATGGAATAGGCGAGCCTGAATGTGCTTTAAATATCGGTGTTTCAGGGCCGGGGGTTGTTAGAGCGGCAGTGGATTCTTTGCCGAAAGATACTCCGCTTGGAGAAGTTGCTAATAAAATTAAACAAATTGCGTATAAGATTACTTCGACTGGTGAGTTAATCGGGCATGAACTTGCACAAAAACTCGGAATACCTTTTGGAATTATAGATTTGTCCTTGGCTCCGACACCTGCAATCGGAGATAGTGTTGCAGGAATTTTTAGAGCGATGGGATTAGAGCATGCAGGTGCTCATGGAACGACGGCTGCACTTGCGATGTTGAATGATGCCGTTAAAAAAGGCGGTATTATGGCAAGTTCGCACGTCGGCGGATTATCGGGAGCTTTTATTCCTGTTTCTGAAGATGCTGAAATGATAGAAGCTGCAAAATATGGCTATTTGACTTTTGATAAACTTGAAGCTATGACATGCGTATGCTCGGTAGGACTTGATATGATTGCAATTCCCGGTGCAACACCTGTTGATACAATTGCCGGAATTATTGCTGATGAAATGGCAATCGGAATGATTAATAAAAAAACAACGGCAGTCAGAATTATTCCCGTTCCACATAAAAAAGTCGGTGATTATGCGGTTTATGGCGGTTTGCTCGGCGAAGCACCGATTATGCCTGTAAATAATTTATCCTCAACAGGATTTGTAAAACGAGGCGGCAGAATTCCTGCCCCGATTCATAGTTTGAATAATTAGGAGCATGCTATGCAAGAATTAAAAGAAAAAAATAAAATTAAAGAATGGAACGATTACTTTTTGGATATGGCAAAAACTTGTGCAACAAGGTCAAATTGTTTGCGTTCGCAAGTCGGAGCGGTAATTGTCGGAGAAGACAAAAAAATTAAAGCAACAGGCTACAATGGTACTCCGTCTAAAGTTGAATCATGCCACGAAAGAGGTACTTGTTATCGTATAGAAAATAACATTCAGTCCGGGACAAGGTATGAAACATGCCGCAGCATTCATGCCGAACAAAATGCTATAATTCAGGCAGGTCAAGATAGATGCCAAAATGCTACAATGTATATTTGGGGGCATAATTTTATATGTATTTTGTGTAAAAGATTTATCGTTCAAGCAGGTATAAAAGATGTATATCTTCGAAAAGACGAAAATTCACCGCTCGTGCATGTTACGGTAGATGATATCAGAAAAGAATTGAATGAAACAAAATAATAAGGCGGGCATGCCTTTTGAATATAGAACAAATAAAAAAGACTTCCTTTTTAGGAAGTCTTTTTTATTATGTAAACAAAATTAAAGATATTTTTCGATGTTGTTTATTAAAGAAGATTTTGGCATAAGACCAACAAGTCTTTCTTTAGCTTCACCGTTTTTAAAGATAAGAATGCTCGGTAAACTGCTGATAGAGTATTCTTTAGCAGTTTTTATGTTGTCATCAGTGTTTAATTTGTAAACAGAGATTTTACCTTGATATTCGTCTGCAAGTTGAGCAATTACATCAGCCATTTTTCTGCAAGGTCCGCACCAGGGAGCAAAAAAATCGACAACTGTAACATTTTCAGAGTCAATAACATTATCTTTAAAATTAGAATCATTAATTTCTTGAATATCAGCCATAATAGCCCTCCTGTGTTTTTTAATAATATAACACAATGAAAAGAGCATGTAAATAATACGCAGGTTTGCGAGGAAGTATATAAAAAAAAGTAACAAAAAAAAAGAATAAAAAAGAAATACTTGACATAAAAGTTTGTCCCTAATATGATACAGATACGACTTAAGAAGTTGTGCCGGTGTAGCTCAACGGTAGAGCAACGGTTTTGTAAACCGTAGGTTGTAGGTTCGATTCCTATCACCGGCTAGTTTATTAATTAGCACTTTAAAAGTTAATATGGGTAGATGGCCGAGTGGCTAAAGGCGACAGACTGTAAATCTGTTCACGAGAGTGTACGGTGGTTCGAATCCACCCCTGCCCAAACTCTTTCTTATAAGCCTTTGTGGCGCAGGGGTAGCGCACTCCCTTGGTAAGGGAGAGGCCACGGGTTCAAATCCCGTCAAAGGCTAATTGGCCTATAATAATTATTTAGGATATAAACGGTAGAGATAATACAGAAAAGGAGATTAATCTCATGGCACGTGAAAAATATGAACGTACGAAACCGCACGTAAACATTGGTACCGTAGGACACGTTGACCACGGTAAGACAACTTTGACAGCAGCTATCACTGCAGTTTTGGCAGCAGCTGGTCAAGCACAAGCAAAGAAATTTGATGAAATCGATGCTGCTCCTGAAGAAAAGGCAAGAGGTATAACCATTTCAACAGCACACGTTGAATATGAAACAGAAAAAAGACACTATGCACACGTTGACTGCCCGGGTCACGCTGACTATGTTAAAAACATGATTACTGGTGCAGCACAAATGGATGGTGGTATCCTCGTTATTGCAGCAACAGATGGTCCGATGCCTCAAACAAGAGAACACATCTTGTTGGCACGTCAGGTTGGTGTTCCCAGACTTGTAGTATTCTTGAACAAATGTGATATGGTTGATGACGAAGAATTGCTCGATTTGGTAGAAATGGAAGCAAGAGAATTGTTATCACAATATGAATTTGATGGTGACAACATTCCGTTCATCAGAGGTTCAGCTTTGAAAGCATTAGAAGCAGTTCAAGCAAACGCTTCAATCAAAAGAGGCGAAGACAAGTGGGTTGATAAAATTTGGGAATTGATGGATGCAATCGATGATTACATCCCGACTCCTGAACGTGATGTTGACCAACCGTTCCTTATGCCGATTGAAGACATTTTCTCAATCACAGGTCGTGGTACAGTAGCAACAGGCCGTGTTGAAAGAGGACGTGTAAAAGTTGGACAAGAAGTTGAAATCGTTGGTTTCGGCGAAACTAAGAAAACAACTGTAACCGGTGTTGAAATGTTCAGAAAACAACTCGATGAAGGTCTTGCAGGCGACAACATTGGTGCATTACTCCGTGGTGTTGATAAAACAGACGTTCAAAGAGGACAAGTTTTGGCAGCAATCGGATCAATTCATCCGCACACTAAGTTTACAGCTAACGTTTACGTATTAACAAAGGACGAAGGCGGACGTCACACTCCATTCTTCCCAGGATACAGACCTCAGTTCTACATCAGAACAACTGACGTAACTGGTACTATCCAATTCGAAGGCGAAATGGTAATGCCTGGTGACAACGTTGTAATGAACGTTGAACTTATTGCTCCTGTTGCAATCGAAGAAGGTATGAGATTTGCAATCAGAGAAGGTGGACGTACAGTAGGCGCTGGTGTTGTTGATAAAATCAACGCATAGTTTCCGAGAAACGAAAGCAAATTTAAAAAACCGGTTCTTTGAGCCGGTTTTTTATTATACATGTTTTTATTTTGTATTTATATATATTTTTTAGAAAAATTTTTCTTGTTTTAATTTCAAAAAATTATATAATTTTCATAAGGAGTTTTCATGGGATTTTTTGGTGGTTGTTATCAAAACGGTGATTTTCAAGACGATGATAATTATTATTTGAATAGTCTTATTTTGGAAAATGAGCAAGAAAAACTTGTTCCTAAAGAAATGACATTAAACGATTTATTATTTTATCCTATTGAAGATTCAAATAAATACATGACATTGTTGGTGTTGTTTGTAACTTTATTTATCGGTAATAACTATTTTGGAATGAATTTGTCGGTTTCGATGTTGATTTTGTATTCTATTCATTTAATGAGAAAGTATTTAAAGATTAAAGAAGTTTGGAGAAGCAACGCATATTTATTATTATTTCTTATTTATTCATTTATCACAAATGTCACTTCTTCGTTTATTTTGGCTGTATTCATTTATTTATTTATTTCATTTAAGTTCTTATCTTTTTATCATAATATTACCGTTAATGGCTTTCATCAATATTGTATTAACTTCGGGAATAATTATAACTTTTTCGATTGGTGAAAATCGAATAATTTGGACATATATCAAATTTTGGAAAGAGTTATTTGGGTATAATATTTTGTCTTTGGGATTTTTGTTTGCGACATTTTCTATTTTTATATGTATATTTGCAGCTGAACATTTTATTTTTGTATATGGAGTTCCTGTGTTTATTCAAAATGGCACAATAAGTATTTATTATTTGATAAGTGCGTATATAATTATCACAACGATAGTTTGTTGGTCGAAGTTTTTATACAAATTTATTTATCCTGATATGATATTGGACGAACCTAAATAAAAATTTTCAAATTAAAAAAGCTGAATTTATGTAAATTCCGGATTTACAATATTTAATAAAGTTGCAATTAGACAACATATAGATTAATATGTTGGAGAGGTGGTGTGACTGCCTTTTTGTAATTTAAGGGATAAACAATGTATAAGACAAAGAAAATATTAATTGTTGACGATGAAAAAATCGTGACCTCAACTTTAAAGACATTGTTAAGTTTGGAAGGTTTTACGGATACTCATTTTTTTAATGAGCCAAAAAAAGCGGTAGAATTTTTGAAGGATAACCAACCTGATTTGATAATTTCCGATTTTATGATGCCGGAGATGAATGGTTTAGAATTTTTGAAGGCAGCGAATGAACTTTATCCTGATACGTGTAAAATTTTGCTTACCGGTTATGCTGATAAGGAAAACGCAGTTCGTGCAATTAATGAAGTTGGTCTTTACAAATACATTGAAAAACCTTGGGATAATGACGATTTAATAATTAATATCAGAAATGGTATTGAAAGAAGTAATCTTATTGCATCTTTGAAAGAAAAAATTATTCAATTAAATAAAGCAAATGAAGAGCTTGGAAGATATTCAAATCATTTGGAAGAAATGGTCAAAGCAAGAACTGCAGAATTGTCTGAAGCTAATTCAAAATTGAATGCTGTTATTTCAAATTGTGCAGACGGAATTGTTTTGATTTCAGACAGAGGAACTATAGATGCTGCAAATTGTGCGGCGGAAAGTATGTTTGGTCAATCAGAAAGAATGTTGAAAAAACTTACGATTGATGAACTTTTTTATCCGGATAATGAAGAGTCTTTTTCTGAGTTATTTAGCGATTTTGGGAATTCCGGAATGGTTCATGATGTGACAATAAAAAATGTTGTCAATGACAATTGTATTTCAACAGAAATAAGTTATGCAAAAATTCTTCCTGGAGATTATTATGTCTGTGTAATACGAGATGTTTCTGCACAAAAAGAAGCTCAAAGATTGCGAGAAGATTTTATTGCAACATTGACCCATGATTTAAGAACACCTTTGCTTGCGGCAATTCAAACGTTGAAATTCTTTACAGACGGTTCATTGGGTGAACTTACCGAAAAACAAAATTTACTTTTAACAACAATGATGCAAAGCAATAAAGATATGTTAGGCTTAGTGAATGCATTATTAGAAGTTTACAAATATGAATCCGGCGGAATACCGCTTGCAAAGTCTGAATTTTCGCCTAATGATTTAGTTCGTCAATGTTGCGGTGAGGTCGAATCTCTTGCAAAATCAAAAAATATTGAGCTGATTAATGAATTTGATATGGCTGATGATGAAGAAATTTTGGCAGATAGAAATGAAATCAGACGAGTTATTATGAATTTACTCGGAAATGCTGTTAATTATACGGAAGAAAACGGAAAAATTCTTGTTAAATCTTCAAAAAATGGTAATGATTATATGTTTTCTGTAAAGGATAACGGAGTGGGCATCTCTCATGCAGATATAAATAAAATGTTTAAAAGGTTTTCACAGGGAACACAAGCAAAACGCTCTGCAAGTACAGGTTTAGGATTGTATTTATCAAAGCAAATTATAGAGGCTCATGGCGGAAAAATATGGCTTGAGAGTGTTCAAAACAAAGGAAGTGAGTTTTTCTTTCTTCTTTTAGATGCAGTTGTTGTAAAAAATAAGGTGTAATTATGGCAGAAATCAAAGTTTTGTTGGTAGAAGATCATACAATGACAAGGCTCGGACTTCAAATGGTACTTGAAAAGGCTGAAAACATCAAAGTTATCGGTGAAGCAGATAACGGTAAAAAGGGTGTTGAGCTTGCGAAAGAACTTTTGCCTGATGTAATTTTGATGGATATTGGATTGCCTGTAATGGACGGAATTCAAGCAACGCAGATTATAAAGAGTGATAATTCTATTCAGCCGAGGATTTTGATTTATACATCAAGAGATTGTGGTGATGATGTTTTTGCAGCTCTTGGAGCCGGTGCTGACGGATATATTATGAAGGGTGCAAATGAACAACAATTGACAGCGGCAATTACGGCTGTTTCTGAAGGAACAGCTTGGCTTGATCCTGCTATTGCAAAGTTAGTTCTCTCTAATATTCAAAAACAAAAACCAACAGAACAAAAAACTAATAAATCTGTAAATCCTTATAAATACAAGGAATATAATCTTACAAAACGTGAATATGAGGTGCTTTGTCTAATTGCGGAAGGGCTTGATAATCAGGAAATTGCGGATAAACTTGTTGTTACTTTATCTACTGCAAGGGCTCATGTTCACAATGTTTTAGGTAAACTTTATGTTGCTGATAAACACAAAGCAACTGCAAAAGCTTATCAAGAAGGACTTGTTTAATGTTTAAAAAGAGGGCTTTGTTAATTTCAATATTAACGCTCTTTTTTGTTTTACCTGCAAATGCTTTTGAATGGTGTTTTTGGTCAAAGCCAAATGTTGACGTGCTTGAAAATCCAAAAAAGAATGCAGAAAAAGCTCTTGAAAAAGAAGAAGATTTGCCTGATATTTTGATGCCTGAGCCTGAAACTCCAAAAGAAATTAAAAAAAAGCAAAAAGAAGAAAAAAAGGTAAAAAAACATAGTTCAAAAAAAGTAAAAGAGCCAAAATTCAAAAAATCAAAACATCTTAAAAAATATACATACAGACGTGTAAAAAAAATGAATAATGCTCCTTTGACATATGCACAATACCTTGAAATGTCAAAAGACGTTAAGCGTGAATCAATGAATATTCCCCGTCCTTCAATTAAAAAGGATGAAAAAATTGTCAATATGCCTGATCCGGAACTTAGAATTATAAAATACAATAATCCCCCCGGTTCAAGAGATTTAGATTTAAGATTATTAATGACGAAAAGACAGCTTGTTACACAAGGTGTTTTATCTCCTGATGAAAAACGGTTAATATATTCGGTCGTATATTCTTATCCTTCATCTGCACAAGTTGCATCAGAGATGTTTATTATTAACATTCCTGATGGAGCTACAAGACTTTCAGCACTTCGTGATTTTTATACAATGGAAGCGGAACGGATACCTATTTTAAGAGCGGGAACGGATAGACTTGCTCCAAATGAGAAAAAAACTTTGGTTTTACTCGACTGGTCTGAAGATGGTCAAAAGATAGCTGTCAAGGAAAAAATTGGTGCTCAAACACAAGGTCCTTGGAAAACTCAACTTTGGGCATACGATTTTGAAACACAAAAAGCTTATGAACTATCTGCTCTTAGGGAAGCAATTCGTTATTATTGGAAAAATATGAAAGGCTTGGATTTAGTTGATTATATGTGGGATATTTATCCGATAGGCTGGGATAAATATAACAAAGATAGAATTATCGCTTATGCTTATGTTTACGGAAAAGATCATAATGGCTCAAAATTTCTCGGAACTTGGAGTATTGATTACAAAAATCAACGTTCTGAATTGATGTCTGAAACAGATTACGATTTTGAGGTTTCCGTAAACGGTTACCGTTTGGATTTTACACATAATTAAATTTTTTGAGATATTCCAAACTTTCTTTTAATTCGTTTTCATCAAAGATTTCGAGAACAATGTAAGGAGAAATTTCTTCAGACTTGATTGTTTCAAAAACATTCAAAAAGTTGACTGTTCCATTTTTAACCCCATTGTGGTCGTCATTTGTTTTGAAGTTATTATGAACGTGAATATGTGCAAGTCTTTTGCCGTATCGTTTTATCCATTCTGCATGCGGAATGTCAGAACAAAGATTTGCATGTCCTGTATCTAAACATATTTTCAAATTCGGAGAATTAACTTCATCAACGATATGCAAAATGTTATCAGGAGCATCTTCAAGTACATTTTCCATAACGGCCGTTATACCACTGTCTTCAAATTGTTTGATATATTCTTTCCAAAAAATTATCGAATTTTTCAAATAATGTTCAACAGAACCCTTATGTTTCATGCCTTTATGTCCTGAGTGAAAAACTACATGTTGTGCTTTAACTGCAAGTGCTGCTTCAAATGATTGCTGATATCTTTTATAAACGACTTTTCTTATTGCTGTATCTTTTGTTGCAGGATTTAAGTCGGAATACAAAGCGTGTAAAGTTATATCTCCGTCAAAATTTTTTATAGATTTTTTTAAATCAGAAATTATACCGCTGAAATCGTCATCAAGCCGGTCGGTGTTAGGCAGTCTGCTTATTTCAAGTCCTGTTCCGAGTTTTTGTGCAAAATTTGCAGCTTCTGAAATCGATTTTTTTACCGACGATGTAATTAAACATTTCATAAATTTTTGTCACTTTCATGTAAATTCTTTTGATATTTTTCAACTGCTTTTTGAATAATGTTTTCAAGTTTGACAGCAGTTAATTCTTTGGGGGCAAACGATGCTTTTTGCATATTAATTTTACCTTTGTCATTTTCTGTCATTATAACATGTATTGTCGTGTAATCATTGTATAAAATCGAAATATTTAAAGAGCAATTTTTTCCATTAACAGAAAAAATACTTTCTGTTTCTGAAAATTTTTGATTTATGACTGTATCGTATAATTTTGGTTCGTATATAGCCTGCATTTTGAAAAATACAGGAGTTATTATTTTTTCTGTTCTGTTTAAGAAAACTCGTTTTAAAATAGCAAAATTGTTTTCTTTCAAATCAGATTTATCAAAATTTTCGTTTTCAACTTTATCAAAATCTTCGTCTAAAAATATAAAAGTATTTTGTTGTTTTAAGGCTTGTGTATGATTCTTTTTCAAAATTCTTTCAGCATCTTCAAAACAACACGATGAAACATCCATGCCCGCAGCGGAAACAGTTGCTTCTCCTTTTAAAAGAGTATTAATTTTTTTATAAACGCATTTAGCACCATATTCGTTTGACTGATTGAGGAGCAGATAGATTTTGTCATCTTGTGCAAAGCCGGCATCATCACTTGAACGAATACATTTGTATATAATTTCACTTAGGCTTTTTTGTGTTATTTTACTTTTGTTTATTATGTCGAAGGATAAAACCATAAAGATTGATTTTGACTTTTTATTTGCGGCATTAGTATATTTTTTCTTAAAAACTTTTTTTGTATAGTTTTTTTTGTAAAATCCTGTTTGGGTATCTGTAATTTCTAATAAAGATAAAACATCGGATTTACCTTTTGATGAATCATTTAATAATTTCCTTTTTAATCCCCACATAATTCTCATTATGACAGCTGATTCATCAGAGTTTATATCAAAAAAATCATCTATTCCGGAGTCGAACGCTTCGCACAACAAATCGTTGTTTTGCTTGTCAAATAAGGCGATAAAAGATGTTTGCTCCAAAGTTTTATAAGATTTTATTTTCTTTATGAATTTGATATCAGATGAATTTTTCAAATGTACGAGTAAAACATCAGGATATTTTGTTTTCAAAAGCATTTCAGCAGTTTCATAATTCATATATCCTACAGAGTCTACGGAACGCAGTAAAAGAATTTTTGCGACCAATTGTTTTGCTGTTTCTTTTTTGTCAGATATTATGATTACATTGTTATCTGCCATAAACTACCCCGACTTAAATAATTTTTAAAAGATAGAAACTTACTAACCCAAAATAAATAGCCAGTCCTAAAACGTCTATCGTCGTTGCAATTACAGGACCGGATGCAATCGCAGGGTCAACTTTCATCTTCTTTAACACGAATGGTGTTATTGTTCCGAGTAAAGTTGCCATTGTCATGTTTATCATCATAGCCGTACCGACAACAATGCCCAAATCTACGTTATGTTGCCATTTCCAAGTTACAAGGGAAACAATCAAACCAAAAAACATCCCAATTAATAATCCGACTCTCAACTCTTTCCAAATATGATAAAGTGCTGAACTTACCGTAACTTGTCCTGTTGATAAACCACGAACCATAAGAGTAATACTTTGAGTTCCGATGTTTCCGCCCAAACCTGCAAGTAAAGGCATAAATATCGCTATTACCGGCAGTGCATCAAGTGTATGTTCGTATTTGTTAGCAACGTTAGCAGCAATAAATTCTCCGATTAATGTTATGAAAAGCCAAGGACATCTTGCTCTTACGGCATCAAATGTCGAACCGAAAATAATTTCGTCCTCATCAACCAAATCTGTCGAAATACCTGATGTTTGGTAAATTTCTTCGGTTGTTTCTTCTTCAACAATATCTTGAGCGTCGTCCCAAGTAATCATACCTTTCAATCGATTGTATAAATCGACTACGGGCAATGCCGAATATTGGTATTTCATAAAAATATCCGCAACCGCATCTTGTGGGTCGTCAATGTGAAGTTTGACAATATCAGTTGTCATTATTTCTTCAATTTTTGTTTTATAAGGCTTTGTTAATAAGGCTCTCAAGCTGACAACGCCCAAAAGGTGCTTTTGTGCATCGGTTACATATAAATAATAAAGTTCAAATTCATCTTGTTCCGCTTTTGATTTAATGAAAGAAAGAACATCTTCAACCCGCATATCCTTGTTTACGGTCAAAACGTGCGGTGTCATAATACCGCCGGCTGAATCCTCTTTGTATGCGAGAAGTTCTCTGATTTCGCTCGAAACTTTTTCAGGAAGTTTGTTTAAATAAGCTTCACTTTCGTCCTCTTCCATTTCGGCAAAAACGTCGGCGACTTCATCGTGAGGCATTTTGACAATCAATCTTGCTGCTTGTTCTTCACCGATTTCCGATAAAATTTCAACTTGAAGTTGAGCAGGTGCATATTCAAGCATTTCAGCAGCTTTATCTTCTTCAATAGCTTTGAAGGCAATAAGTCTTTCTTCAGGTTTTAAATATTGTAAAATCTCGACCAAATCGGCACAGTGATAGCTGTCAAGGATTTCTTTTAAAGCCTTGTCATTTTCATTGTCTATCGCTTCTCTTATTCTGTCTGATATATTTTCGAGATTAAGCATTTCGTTACCTGCCGTAAAAAATTATAAAGCAAATAACTTCATTTGTCATATCAAAATTTGTATTTTTTAATGATTGTTTAAATAATCAACAATTGCAAACAATGCTAAGATATAGCCGTAGCTTCCAAATCCTGTTATTTGTCCGATACAAACCGGTGCTGTGAATGATTTATGTCTAAATTCTTCTCTTGTATGAATATTAGAAAGATGAATCTCCACAGAAGGAATCACAACTGCCGAAATCGCATCTCTTATTGCAACGCTTGTGTGTGTATAGGCTGCAGGATTAATGATTATTCCGTCATAGATGCTTTTTGCAGCTTGAATTGTGTTGACTATTTCACCCTCTATATTATTTTGGTAAAAATCTACTTCAATGCCAAGCTCTTGAGCTTTTGATTTGACGTTTTCTTCAATTTGTGAAAGTGTTACGGTTCCGTATTTATCCGGTTCTCTTGTCCCGAGTAAATTCAAATTAGGTCCGTTTATGCATAAAATTTTCATCAAAAACTCCGTTACTTTAAGTATTTATTGTTTATTAATTGTCGAGTTTGTTCTCTTACGATTTTATCAATTTCAAAAATTGTGTCAATGTCAGGGTGCGTGACAGACTTATGATGTTGAATTATATCTGAAACAATGTCTGAAATATGACCTAAGGAGATTTTACCGTCGAGAAAAGCATATACAGCTTCTTCATCAGCCGCATTAAGGCAAATTGTATAGCTTCCGCCTTTTTTT
Organism: Candidatus Gastranaerophilaceae bacterium; assembly: GCA_051875105.1. Lineage (GTDB taxonomy): Bacteria > Cyanobacteriota > Vampirovibrionia > Gastranaerophilales > Gastranaerophilaceae > RUG841. Next base: position 17,717 of record JBJEGN010000108.1, on the reverse strand, counting down.
CCGCATTCTACGGCAAGTTTTAAAAGTGGGAATTTTTCAAAATCAGGTTCTTCAAAAGTCAATTTTGCAATTTTCGCAAAATCGAAAGAATCTGTTTTTATACCTTCAATTCTGTCAGGATAGCAAATTGCATATTGAATAGGAATATGCATGCTCGGAAGTCCCATTTGTCCTATAACACTGCCGTCTTTGTATTCAACTGCACTGTGTAAAACACTTTGAGGGTGAATGACGGTTTTAATATCTTTGTAATCCACTCCGAAAAGATGATGAGCTTCAATGACTTCAAGACCTTTATTCATAAGTGTTGCAGAATCAATTGTGATTTTTTTGCCCATATTCCAACGAGGGTGAGCAAGTGCCTGTTCAACCGTTGCTTTTTTCATTTCTGCAACATGTTTGTGTAAAAACGGGCCGCCTGATGCAGTGATTATTAATCTTCTCAACCCTTTTTTGTTGTTTAAACATTGGTGAATTGCACTGTGTTCACTGTCAACGGGTAAGATATTTACCCCGTTTAAAGCAGCTTCTCTCATGACGATATCGCCTGCCATAACAAGTGTTTCTTTGTTTGCAAGAGCAACGTCGATATGATTTTTAATAACTGTAAGTGTAGGTTTCAAGCCGATTTTGCCGGAAACAGAAACTAAAATTATGTCGTTTCTTGTATCGGAGCAAAGTTCTTCTAAACCATCATCGCCGTAAACAACTTCTAAATCTTTAAATTTTTGTTTTAAGATACTTGCGTATTCAATTGATTGCACGCAAACTTTTTGCGGTTTAAATTTAACAATTTGTTCCGAAAGAAGCGGAATATTGCTTCCTGCAGAGAGTGCAAGCACCTCAAATTTGCCTTCAAGTTTTTCTAAAACTTGCAAAGCTTGTGTACCTATTGATCCTGTCGATCCTATAATTGAAATTTTCTTAGCCATAGTAACTTTATTATACTATCAAATTATTATTTGTTGCAATCTTGCAATAAATATTATTTATTTTTCAGATATATAATTGATTTATCTGCGTATATTTTTTCTTTTATAAGGTCAAAATCTTTTGTTTCTACATCAAGTTTTGTCGGTTTTTCTAAAATAATAATGCCGTTTTTATTTAAGAGATTTCTTGAGAAAATTTCTTTTAAAGCTTTTTCGTATAAGCCTGATTGATATGGTGGGTCAAGGTAAAAAACATCAAAAGTTAAATCAGTTTGTTTTAAAAATTTTATTGCATCATATTTTTTTAAATTTATCGGAATTTTTAAATTTTTAGAATTTTCAATGATAAAATCCGCACTTCTTTTATCTATCTCTATTGAAATAACGTCAAAATCACGAGAAATTGCTTCAAAAGACATAATTCCCGAGCCTGCAAAAACGTCACAAAATGTCTTAAACTCTCCTAACGATGAAAGAGTGTTAAATACTGCTTGTCTTATTTTAGAGAGTGTTGGTTTGATGTTTGAAAAATTTGCTGTTTTTATGTTTAGAGAATTGTATTTTCCGCCTGTAATATTCATTATATTTTTACAAACTCCTTATTTCCGTATAATTCATATATCTTTAAGTCCGGAAAAACCCTAATTCTGTTTTGAAATTCGACGAAAGAGCCGATATTATTTTGAAAATGCCAAATATTGTTATGTGTATATTTTGTTGTGATTATTCCGTCAAAGCTTGTAAAATATCGAATTATTTCGCATTTTTCTTGTTTTGCCGAGCAAAAAATTGCTTCAAAATTGTCGTTATTATTTTTGATAATATATTTTTCGCAAGTATTATCATTCATTAGTGTTCTTGCAAGATAGGCATTAGCAAGTTCTTTGGGTGAAATATTTTTTAAATTTTTAAATCTTGTAATCTCCTGTTTGTCAAAACTATTTTGAAAATTGTAATTACATCTGATTTTTTCAAATTTTTTTATGTCCGCATTTTCAAAAATGATAGATTTTTCTCTGTACGAAAAATAATTCCAATCAGGAGGAAGAACGTTGTCTGCAAAGGTTTCCGATGGTAGAAATACAAGACAAAAAACAAAGAAAAACTTAGTTAATTTCAAATGGGCTTTTTTCATGAGCTTCCTCAATATCGTAGCAATTACCTATAATTTTTCTAAATATTTCGCCTGCATATTTTTCGCTGTCAAAATGTCCGACTTCAAAAATTACTGTGTTGCCTGCTTCAAGAGCTTCATGAAATTTTACTTCTCCTGTGATAAACAGGTCAAACCCCACTTTATTTACGTTGGAAATTTCCGAGCCGCCGGCTCCTGCACAAAAAGCTACCGATTTTATAGATTGTTTGTCTGTTAAATTAATCTCTCTTATATAATTTACTTTTAAATTCTTTTTGATTTTTTCTTTAAGTTCATCAACTTGTAAAGCAATATCAAGCTTTTTGCCAACAATAAAACCGTTTGAAAAATCACAATTTGAAAAACCGCATTTTTCAGCTAAAGTATCTGTTGTTCCGCCTTTTGCGAGATCTAAATTTGTATGAGCGGAATATATTTGAATTCCGTATTCGATTGCTTTTATAATCTCCTTTGAGTTAATAACTTTTAGTGGTTCAAAAATTAGTGGATGATGGGCTAAAATGAAGTCACAATGTTTTTCATAAGCTTGATTTATAACTTCTTCCGTAACAGTCAAAGTTGTCATTATTTTAGAAAAATATTCATTCCCCAGATTAATTTGCCATCCTGAATTATCCCATTTTTCTTGGGTTGAGAGCGGGGCAAAATTTTCGATTTTTTCAATTAAGTCATTAACTTTTGGCATCTTCAATCCTTGTTGTTTGTATAAATTTTAAATATTTCTTCTGCAGCTTTTTCGACTTCGTCGTTAACGACTTTAAAATCATAGTGAGTTGATTCTTTTGACTCGAATTCTATTGCCTGTAAACGCTTTTGAATTGCTTCTTCTGTTTCAGTTCCTCTGCCTCGCAGGCGTTTTTCAATTTCTTCTTTTGAAGGAGGTAAGATAAATATTGATACGGCTTCCGGCATTTTTTCTTTAACTTGTTTTGCTCCTTGAACTTCTATTTCGAGCAGAACATTTTTTCCGCTGTTCAAAATTTCCTGAACACGATTTTTATTTGTTCCGTACTTGTTTCCGCCAAATTCTGCCCATTCCAGAAAATTTCCGTCTTTTATGTCTTTTTCAAATTCACTTTTGTCAATGAAAAAGTAATTTATTCCATGAACTTCTCCGGGGCGTGCTTTTCTTGTTGTTGAAGAAACAGATAAAACAATATCATCAGCTTTTTCTGTAAACTTCTTTATTACAGTGCCTTTCCCGACTCCTGACGAACCTGATATTATAAATAATTTTCCGCCCATTTGTGACTCCTTTTTTATATTATATCAAATTAATGTATTTTTACATAATAAAAATGCGGCTTTTATTGCCGCATAAGTCAAGAAAGGAATGGTTAGACTATTAATTGAAATAATTATTACATATAAATGTTTACTATGCAAATATGTGAATAAATATTACATGTTTACTTGCTATAAAATTGCTGATACAATGATTTTGTAGGCATTTCAAAGTTTTTCATAATGAGTAAAACGTTAAGAATTCTTTACAAAAGAGATGATATTCGAGGTTATGAGCATGAAAATCGGAATAGTAGGACTTGGTTTAATCGGTGGTTCGATATTGAAAAATTTGGTAAATACGGAGCATGAGATATTGGCAGTTACCAGAAATAAAGTAACTTTAGACAAAATTAAAGACCTTGTTTTAAATTGCTCGAGTGATTATGAAATACTTTCCGAGGCTGATGCGGTTTTTGTCTGCACACCTATTCACAAGGTTTTGGAAACTTTGGATAAACTTGAAAATATTGTTTCGAAAGATTGTATAGTTACTGATGTTGCGAGCGTTAAAACCTTCGTTACACAAAAAAAACGCCCTTATAAATTTATCCCGTCGCACCCGATGGCAGGTACGGAAAACAGCGGTTATGATTCTTCATTTAAAGAGCTTTTTCAGGGTGCAAAATGGGTTATAACTCCCTATGATAGTTTGGAAATAAACGTTTTACAAAGTTTAATAGAAAAAATGGGTGCAAAAACAATAGTTACAACCGCAAAAGGGCATGATGAAGCTGTTGCATTAATCAGTCACATGCCAATGTATATTTCACAGTGTCTTTTTGATATTGCAAAAGATAATAAACTTGCTATGATGCTTGCCTCAAGCGGTTTTCGTGATACGACAAGACTTGCTATGACAGATTTGAATTTGGCGAAGGATATGCTTTCTTTTAATGGCAATAATATAGATGAATATTTATCTGTATTTATAGACAAGTTAAAAAGTTTGAAAAAAGAATATAATAGTCAAAAACTTACGGAAATAAAATCTATTAGAAAAAAAATGTATTCCGATGACGGCAAAAATATTATTTAGGTTATTTGATTTGCCATATTTCATATCCGTCTAAATCTGTACAATCTATTAAAAAATCTTTAAAACACAACAGACACAAATTTTTACCATGTTTTTCGTAATCCTTTACAAAGGACCGATTTCGGGAGCAAATATATAATTCTTCCGTTTGGAATTTTGATAACTTAAATTTTTCTTTTTTCTTGCAAATATGACATTTTATTGTCATAGAGTCGTAGTCAATTAGTGTAAGTTTTTTATCCATGATTACCATTGTTGCGTATTGAGAATTCTCAATGATTTTATAAGAAAAATAATTCATAATCAAATGAATGTTAAAGAATGAGTTTGGAAAATTTGTAAGGCGAAAGCGGTTAGAAAGCGGCATGACTCTGAATAAGTTTGCAATATCAGCCGATATAGACCCTGCAATAATCAGTAGAATAGAAAATGGAAAACAAGATACGAAATTAAGTATTTTGGCAAAGATAGCAAAAAGTTTTAATCTCACATTGTCAGAGTTTTTGGCGGAATTTGAAACAAAATTGCATAACTCTTGATGTAAAGTTACAGTTTTGTACGATATGTGTGACTATAAAAGAAAAAATCTTTTACCAAATTGTTTTTTTAAATATATAAAACAAATATTGTGTTTACAAATATTAACATAAGTATAATAAAGCGCTGAAAGGAGGGTTTTTTGACAGATTTAGAATAACTGAATATTTCTTTAGTTTAAAAAAACAATGCAAGAATAATTTTAAGAGAACTCAATAAAAAAGTTGAAAAGCAAGAAAAAATACTTGATTTAGAAGATTTAACATGTAGTATAGAGGAACGAGGCAAAGTATGCCTTGAAAAAGCACATAAAAAATAGCGGAAAATAAGATGTCAAAAGACGTAATTGAATTTGAAGGAACGATTTTAGAGGCGATGCCAAATGCGATGTTTAGAGTTGAACTTGAAAATGGGCATGAGATATTGGCACATATTTCCGGTAAAATTCGTAAGAACTTCATCAGAATATTACCCGGCGACAAAGTAAAGGTAGAAATGACACCTTACGATCTTACCCGTGGTAGAATCACATACAGACTTAAATAAAAGGAAAGAAATTATGAAAGTCAGAGCATCAGTAAAGAAACTTTGCGAAAAATGCAAAATTATTAAGAGAAAAGGAAGAGTAGCAGTTATTTGTGAAAATCCTAAACACAAACAAAGACAAGGTTAATTCTTGTTTGTTAGAGTAACAGAAAAAAAGTAAAAGAAACAAGGAGACAAACATGGCAAGACTTGCCGGGGTAGATTTACCTCGTAATAAGAGAATGATAATAGCATTGACCTATATATTCGGAATTGGTCCTGCTCGTTCTGCAAAAATTTTATCTGCTTGCGGAATTTCAGAAGATTTGAGATCGGACGATTTGACGGATGAAGATATTAAGAAACTCAGAAATGAACTTGCTAATTACACAATCGAAGGTGATTTAAGAAGAGAAGAATCACTTGCTATCAAGAGATTAAGTGAAATTGGTTCATACAGAGGCTTACGTCACAGACGTAAACTTCCTGCAAGAGGACAAAGAACGAAGACAAATGCAAGAACAAGACGCGGAAAGAAAACCGGTCCTGTTTCAAAGAAGAAATAGTAAATAAATAACGAAAAAGGAAAATAAAATGGCAAAACCTGTCAAAACCAAAAAGAAAGAAAAGAAGAATGTATTACAGGGTGTTGTACATATTCAATCAACATTCAACAATACAATCGTAACTTCTACAGATACCCAAGGTAATGCTATTGCATGGGCATCTGCAGGTGGCTGTGGATTCAAAGGTGCAAGAAAAGGAACTCCTTTTGCAGCACAATCAGCAGCAGAATTGGTTGCGAAGAAATCAATCGACCAAGGAATGAAGAAGGTCGAAGTATATATTAAAGGACCCGGTACGGGTAGAGAAACTGCTATCAGAGCAATTCAAGCAGCAGGTTTGGAAATCACTTTGATAAAAGACGTTACCCCGATTCCGCATAACGGATGCCGTCCTCCTAAGAAACGCAGAGTATAGTAATAAAAACAAGGAGTCATAAAAAATGGCAAGATATACAGGACCCGGCAATAAGTTATTTCGTAACTACGGTGTTAAAGAATTATCAAACAGAAAATTGACCTCATCAATGACACAATATCATTCAGGTCAACATGGTGCTGCTAAGAAGAAACTTTCAGATTATGCAGTTCACCTTTCTGAAAAACAAAAAATTCGTTTAACATATTTAGTTTCAGAAAAACAGTTTGTCAGATATTATAAAAATGCCGCAAGAAAAACAGGTGTTACAGGTACGATTCTTCTCCAAATGTTGGAATCAAGACTTGATAACATTCTTTTCAGAGCTGGCTTTGCGATTACAAGAAAACAAGCTCGTCAAATTGTTAACCATGGGCATGTATTGGTAAACGGAAAGAAAGTTGATATTCCGTCATATCTTGTAAAACCGCAAGATGTAATTACTGTTAAGCAAAAGAGTTCAGAATTTGTTAAAAACGTATCAGAAATGATAGATATGGCTATCAATCCGGCTTGGATTACAATTGACAAAGCAGAACAAAAAATTGTATACGACAGAATACCCGAAAGAGAAGAATTGGATCCCGAATTCAAGGAACAGCTCGTAATCGAGTACTATTCCAAGTAGTTAAAGGGAGGCAATAAAATGGAAGCAATAAAAATTAAATGTGTAAATACGACGACGAGTTCAGATGGTACTCAATACGGCAAGTTCACTATAGATCCGCTTGCTAAGGGATTTGGTACTACACTCGGAAATGCTCTCCGCAGAGTGCTTCTTTCATCACTTGAAGGAGCTGCTGTAACGTCACTTCGTATAGAAGGTATTACGCACGAATTCACATCAATTCCGGGAATTACGGAAGATGTAATTGATATAATGTTGAACCTTAAGGGTTTGACTGTAAAATGTGAAAGTAAAGAACCTCAAGTATTAAGACTTGATGTAGAAGAAGAAGGACCTGTACTTGCAAGTGCAATCCAACTTCCTGCAGGTGTAAAAATCATTAACCCTGACTGGCACATTTGTACAGTTGCTGAAGGTGGAAGCATTCACGCAGAAATAGCTGTTGAAACAGGCAAAGGTTACATAGCAAAAGACGTATTAAAGGGAAATCAAGGTGAACTTCCGATTGACCTTTTACCGATTGATGCAACATTCATTCCGATAAAGAGAGTAAGTTACCATGTTGAAAACACTCGTGTTGGAGATGTTATTGACTATGATAAGTTGACTCTTGAAATATGGTCAAACGGAAGTATTGATGTAACAACGGCTCTCAGCCAATCAGCTAATATATTAATTGAACACTTTATGCAAATCGCATCAATATCAGGACAACCGCTTACAATAAGCTCTCCTGCGATTATTGAAGAAGACATTACTGAAACAGCTGAACCTTCGATTTCTATTGAAGATTTGGAATTGTCAGTAAGAGCATACAATTGTTTAAAGAGAGCAAGTATCAATTCGTTATCTGAATTACTTAAGAAATCAGAACACGATTTATTGAACATTAAGAATTTCGGAAAGAAATCTTCAGATGAAGTAATTGAAAAATTACAAGCAGTCGGACTCAGTTTACAACCGAATCCGGAAGGTTTCGACCCTGATGAAATGTAGAGGAACGAACAATGAGACACCAATGTAAAAGAAATCGTTTGGGAAGAGCCCAAGATCAAAGAAAAGCATTACTTAGAGCATTAGCAACAGAATTGTTCATGCACGGTGAAATCAAGACTACAATTTCAAGAGCAAAAGCATTGAAGCCTTATGCAGAAAGCATTATAACTCTTGCGAAGAAAGGTGATTTGAATTCACGCAGAACAGCTCTCAGATATATCTATGACAGAGAAACAGGCAGATTTATGAATCTTGAAACAAAAGAAGTTGTAGATGAAAAAGCTGAATGCAAGAAGATGCCTGAAACTGTTTTAAGAAAATTGTTCTCAGAAATAGGAAAACAATATCAAGACAGAAACGGCGGATACACTCGTATCTACAATCTTCCTCCACGCAGAGGCGATGCAACAAAAATGGCATTAATCCAATTGGTATAATGCAAAGATACGTTCTCAATCTTGAATATAAGGGAACAAATTTTTCAGGGAGCCAGAAACAGAAGACGAAAGTCAGAACGGTTCAAGGCGAACTTGAAAAAGCAATCAGTACATTGACAAAGCAATATACAAAGACAATTTTCTCAGGCAGAACAGATGCAGGAGTTCATGCCAGAGGGCAGGTAGTTCATTTCGAGAGTGAATTGGATTTTACCGAGCCAAAGGTCTTATACTCGTTGAATGGATTACTTCCGAGTGATATGAGCGTTTCAGAGATACGAAAAGTTGAAGAAACATTCCATGCACAGAAGAGTGCCGTTGCGAGATATTATCAATATAAAATAATATCGAGGAAGCAGCGTTCGGCATTTGATGAAGATTGTCTTTTTATAAGAGATTATCCTGATATTGGTTTTATAAATCAAGCACTTGAAGTTTTAAAAGGTGAACATGATTTTTCATCTTTCAAGAAGTCAGGTTCAGGTAATCCCGCAAAGGTTTGTAATGTGTATTATGCGAAGTGTCATGCCAAAGGTGATGAAATTTTGATAGACATAATTGCAAACAGGTTCTTATACGGAATGGTAAGAACCATAGTCGGAACGATTTTGTATCTCGAGAGAAAATCCCGTAGCCCCGAATCACTAAAGGATATTCTCGCTTGCAGGGACAGAGCAAAGGCCGGTCCGGCAGCAAGTCCTGAAGGACTTACACTTATGAAAGTTATATATGACAAAAATATAAATATGGAGATAGCATATGAAAACATACTCGGCTAAACCTCTTGAAGTTGAAAGAAAGTGGTACGTTATAGATGCTGAAGGTAAAACTCTCGGCAGATTGGCAGTACTTGCGGCTAATATGCTCAGAGGAAAGCATAAACCCCAATATACTCCTCACGTTGATACTGGTGATTTTATCATCGTTATTAACGCTGAAAAAGTAGTTGTTACGGGTAAAAAAGAAACAGATAAAGTTTATTATTCTCATTCGGGTTATCCGGGAGGACTTAAAGCTACGGCATTTAAGGATTTGATGGCAAAAAATCCCTGTGCGGCAATTGAAAAAGCCGTAAAAGGTATGCTTCCTCATAATACTTTGGGTCAAGAACAATTTAATAAACTCAAAGTTTATGCAGGACCGGAACATCCTCATAAGGCTCAAAATCCGATTTTACTTGACGATAAGGAGGTTAAATAATGGCCGCTAATGAATATATTGCAACAGGCAGAAGAAAGACTTCAACTGCGGTTGTTAAACTTGTTAAAGGTAAAGGACGTGTTTTTGTAAATGGAAAGACACTTGCAGCTTATATCGGTAACAGACCTGCACTTGAAATGATGATTTTCAGACCGTTGGCACTTACTGACAATCAAGCAAATTTTGATGTCAGAGTAAAAGTTGTTGGTGGCGGTGTTTCATCACAATCCGGTGCAATCAGACACGGTATTTCAAGAGCATTGGTTGAATACAACGAAGAACTTCGCTCTGTATTAAAGGCTGAAGGATTGTTGACTCGTGATGCTCGTGAAAAAGAACGTAAAAAATACGGACGTAAGAGAGCAAGAAAAAGATTCCAATTCTCAAAACGTTAATTTTTACTTTTCAAAAATCAAACCTCTTGTTTTCGCAGGAGGTTTTTTTATTGTATTATAGTGGTATGGATAACGAAAAAGATTATTTTGTTTTATATACACCGGATGTTCTTGAAAAAACTTACGAGCTTTTACAAAAGGATTTTTCGAGAAATGAGATTTTTGATGCTATAAACTCTGTTGATGATACTTTTAAGCAAGCTGCATTATTTCAGCTCAAAACCATTGAAAATTCTGAAGAAGCAGAAAGTCTTGTTTCTGTGTTAACAGGGCAAAGCGGACCTGTTAGAGAAGTTTGTTCTTTTAGAATAAATGAATTTTTATCTGATAAAAAATATCAAGTTTTTTTTGACAGTGAAGAAATTACAGAGAAACTTTTAAATGCACTAAATGATATAATTCCATCTGTAGCAAGAAATATTATTAACGTTATTTCTTATATTCCAAATAAAGAAAAATTTATGAGCAAATTAATCCGGCGAATTCTTGACATTGATTTAGATGAAGAAAATTCTGTCACATTATCAAATCATGAAATTTCTAAAAATACATTTAAGTTGTATTGGTATATGGAAGCATTATCTGAGTTATTAGCTGATGAAACATTAGAATATGATGAGAAATCTATAAATGAGATTTTGAAAAAGACTTATACTTTCAATGATTATACAATTAGAGAAAAAGCTGCTAAATTGCTTTCTCGTATTAAAGGGTTTGATGAATATAAAATTGTTTTGAAAAATGATACAAATCCTTATGTTTATCATTATTTTAAATAATATGATATAATGTTTTTGAAGATTGGAAAAAGACGTGTTTTACTCAGTTTTTGCGAAATTTCTTAAATATTTTGGAAAAAATCATGGAAAACAAATTGCTTTGATGTCTGTTTATACGGCACTGACAAGTCTTTTTGAATTCGCAAGCGTTGCAGTTGTCCTGCCTTTTTTGATAATGTTGATTGACCCATCTATGATGATGAACAATTTCTTTTTGAAAATTGCAATTAATCTTTTTCACTTGCAAAATCCTCAAGAAGTTTTTAAATTTTCAGCTATTATTCTTGTGGTGGCAATTATTGCTAAAAATATTTACGGAATTTTCATCATGTATTGGCAAAACAGATTGCTTAAAGAATGGGCTTTTGATATTAAGTTAATGTTTATGAGAATGTATTTATTTTCTCCTTTTGAACAAAATGTTAAATATCCGGACAGCGAAAGATTTTTCCAAATTTCTGATATCGTTGATAACGTTTTTAATAATTTTGTATTCAGAGTAATTGTTTTTACAACTAATACTATAGTTGTGACGTTGATTTTTCTTTGGATGATTTATCTATTGCCAAAATATACAATTTTTGCTGCGATATTCTTTGTCGTTTCTGCTTCTTTACAAAACAGATGGATTTTTATGAAAGCAAAAGAATATGCAGACGAAAGATATAAAATTCAAAATAGTGATTATTCTACTTTGCTTTCGAGTTTAAGATGTTTAAAAGAAATTAAAATTACAAGCTCTGAAAAATTCTTTTATAATTTGTATAAAAAAATTGTTGCAAGATTAGTTCCTCTAAACGAAAAAATAAATTTGCTGCCGATTATTCCTCAATATCTTATGGAAATTATTTTTGTTTTAACAATAATTATTTTATGTTGTGCAATTTTCCTCGAATACGGAATGAACAAAGAACAAATTTTGTTATCTTTTGGTATTATTGTAATTGGTTTGTTCAGAATTTTACCTTTAATGAACAAAAGTCAGGTATGTATAAATTACATGGATATGTATCGAGAATATCCTCAGCAGGTTTTTGAACTATACGATTCGTTTAAAGAGTACGAAGATTACATGAATGTTGTAACAAAAGATAGAATGTCTTTTGAAAAATATATTGAAGTCAAGGATTTATCCTATTCTTATGACAAAGAGCATATCGTTATATCAGATATGAATTTCAAAATTAACAAAGGTGAATATATTGGTATAATCGGACTTTCAGGCTCTGGTAAAACTACATTAACTGATTGCTTAACAGGGCTTTTAATCGCTAAAGGTTCTATTGAAGTTGATGGAAGAAAAATTACTCCTGAAAATATTAAATCTTATCAAAATATTATCGGATATGTTTCTCAAAACACCAATACGGTTCAGGGTAATCTTTTTACTAATGTTGCTTGGGGGATATCGAGTAGAAACGTTGATGCTGAAAAAGTTATCTCTGCTCTTGAAGAAGCCAAATTGTATGAACAAATTGAAAAAATGCCAAATAAATTAAATACTACTATTAATGCGGATGGAACAGGACTTTCACAAGGGCAAATTCAAAGAATCGGTATTGCAAGAGCTTTTTATAGAGATCCTGAAATTTTGATTTTTGATGAGGCTACTTCTTCATTAGATGTCAAAACTGAAAATGAAATTATGGATATTCTTGCGGATAAAAAAGGTAAAATCACAATGATAGCAGTTTCTCACCGATTAAGTACACTTAAACTTTGTGATAGGCTGATTTATATTGACAAAGGTAAAATTATTGATATTGATACTTTTTCCGAGTTGGCTAAAAAACATCCTAAGTTTGCAGAGTTTGTCGAACTTTCTAAAATAGAAGAAGAGTAAACGTTTGTTGATTTTTCTTGAAAAATAATATTAGGTATTAGAAGGAAAAGAAGATGTGGATTTTATATGCATTGGGTTCTGCAATTTTTGCAGCATTAACATCAATTACGGCGAAAGTCGGTATTACAGGTGTAGATTCTAATCTTGGAACAGCTATCAGAACTTTGGTCGTTTTGATTATTGCAACCGGAATTGTGCTTTTTTCCGGAGCTTTTAAAGAACTTCCTTCAATATCAACGAAATCATGGGCTTTTTTGGTGATTTCCGGTATTATGACGGGATTGTCGTGGCTTTGTTTTTATAAAGCTATACAAATTGGAGATGTTTCTAAAGTTGCATCTGTTGATAAATTTTCTATTGTACTTGTGATAGTTTTTTCGGCATTGTTTTTAAAAGAAGTCGTAAATTTTAAAGTTGTTTTGGCTTGTCTTTTGATTACAGTTGGTACAATTTTGATGATTTTTTGATATTCTTGAAAAATTTATTTAACAAAATAGCTTATGTACGGTATAATATTCATTGAATAGAAGGTGCATGATGAGAAATTCGTTTCAAAAACTTTTTTATATGACGCAAACTATGACCGTCTTAAAAGATATCAAAAAAGACAAAGTCGCAAATGCTCTTTGCAATATTATAGAATTGTTTTCAAGGAAAGATATAAATGAGCAAATTTATCCGGAGGCTTTGACATATTATTCTCAAATGTGTGCAGGGCTTTTTGAAAGTAATTCAAAAGCAAGTCTGGTTGATTATCTTTATGATTTGATTTTGTATAATGAAAATATTTTTTCTATAACCTGTTCAAAAAATAGATTCCATGAACTTTCGGAAGAGATTGTCAATGCTATCAAACAGGATATAAAAACAATTAGACTTTTATCAGAAATTACTTCTGAAGATATTATTGATAATTTGTTAACGAATAACCCTCAAATTGCGGAGATAAAGGATACTTTACCTAAATATTCTAATACATTTAAACATGCAGGAAAGAAAGATATTTGGGAAGATTATATTCCTGATTTTGTAAGATTTTTTGCTAAAAATGGTACCGGCGAATATGCTAAACACTACTCTTTTAGAGTTGATTCAAACGGAAAACTTGTACCTGTTGTTCATCCTGATTCGGTAAGAATGAGTGATTTGAAGTTATATGAAGCTCAAAAACAAAAAGCTAACGAAAATATTGTTGCGTTTTTATCAAGAAGTCCATACAACAATGTTTTATTGTATGGAGATAGAGGTACCGGCAAATCCTCTTGTGTAAAAGCTCTTGCAAATGAGTATGCTGAAATTGGATTAAGAATAGTTCAACTCGAAAAAAACAAATTGAAATTTTTGGGGGATATAATGCAATTACTTGCTGAAAATCCGTTAAAATTTCTTATTTTTATTGATGATTTGACATTTAGTGAAGATGATGACAATATGAATACATTGAAGGCTGTTTTGGAAGGTTCTGTATGTTCACAGCCTGATAATACGGTAATATATGCAACTTCAAACAGACGACATATTGTAAAAGAAACTTTTACTGCCAGAGAAGGTGATGAACTTCATAGAGAAGACACTATTGATGAAATGATGTCTTTATCTGACAGATTTGGTTTAATGATAACGTATCAAATGCCGACAAGGGAGAAATTTTTTGAAATAACAAAGCAAATAGCAAAAGATAGAGGTATTACTGCTCCTTTTGAAGAAATTGCAAAAGGTGTTGAAAAATTTGCTATTGCAAGGGGTTATCGTTCTCCAAGAATTGCTCATCAGTATTTAGATTTGACCTATAAATCATAAGAAGGAAGTATGAAAAAATATATTTCAAAACAATTTATTAAATATTGTCTGGTTGGGTTGGTAAATACATTAGTTGGGATATCTGCAGCTTTTATAAGTTTAAATATTTGTCTATGGTCTTATGCAACATCTACCGGTATTGCATATATTCTTGGTAATTTAACATCTTTTTATTTGAATAAGAAATTTACTTTTAAAAATAATGGAAAATCAGGAATACAATTTTTGAAATTTTTCGTGACAATGCTTCCGGCTTATGTTGTTTCTTATTGGTTAGGATACGAAATAGCACATTTTTCTTTTAGATTTGGCGGAAACATTTTAGAATTTTTAAATGCTTTCACTGCAATACCTCAAGACAGACTTGTTGACAATCTTGCCGTTATTCTTTCTATGGCAATATACTTGTTTGTTGGATATTCAATTAACAAATTTATAGTTTTCAAAAAAAATAATTAATAAAAACCACTGAATTAAATCAGTGGTTTTTCCAGAAAATATTTGTTTGCGAATTTAATTATAAACATCTCTTTCTCCGGCTGCAACTTTTGCTATCATATCAGTAAGTTGAGATTGAAGAGCTGGGTTTTCTGTTTCTGCGATTTGTTTTTCTATGAATTTCAAACCATTTGTTTTCGTTTCATCAGAAGCATAGTCGTAAAGATATTCGGCAAGCGTTGAAATAGCATTTGGCTGACAAAATTTCTTTATCAATCCCGGTTTTGCTAAATCCATAAAATCTTTTCCTATTCTGCCTTTTCGATAGCATGCTGTACAGAAACTTGGTGTATAACCGTCGTTTATCAAAGCTTTTACGATTTCATCAAGCGAACGATTATCACTCATTGTAAATTGAGAATCGGATTCTTTGTGAACAGAGTATCCGCCGGGGTTTACTCTTGATTCTGCACTTATTTGGGATGCACCTAAATCACAAAGAGCTTTTCGTAGAGAAGGTGTTTCTCTTGTTGAAAGAATTATTCCTGTGTAAGGAACTGATAATCTCAAGACTGCAACAATCTTTTTAAAGGTAAATTCGTCAATTTTTTCAGGTGGATTTTCGCTGAATGTAACACCTTTTGCCGGTTCAATTCTCGGAACGGAAATTGTATGTGGACCGATACCAAATTTGGCATCTAAATGGTGGGAGTGCATTAATGTTGCAAGTGTTTCAAATCTGTAATCTGTTAACCCAAATAAAGGTCCTATTCCGACATCATGCATGCCCGCTTCCAAAGCTCTGTCCATAGCTTCAAGCCGCCATCTGTAATTTGATTTTTTGCCGGATGGGTGAACGTATTTGTAAACTTCTTCGTTGTAAGTTTCTTGGAAAAGTTGGTATGTACCTATTCCAAAAGAGTCAAGTCGTTTAAAATCTTCTACGCTCAAAGGGGCGATATTGACGTTAACACGTCTGATTTCACCGTTAAAGACCTTTGCTTTATAAATTTTATCGATACATTCTTCTAA
The DNA here is from genome assembly GCA_051875105.1 of Candidatus Gastranaerophilaceae bacterium. Taxonomy (GTDB): domain Bacteria; phylum Cyanobacteriota; class Vampirovibrionia; order Gastranaerophilales; family Gastranaerophilaceae; genus RUG841. Next base: position 1,715 of record JBJEGN010000108.1, on the reverse strand, counting down.
ATAATCTAAGCCTGTTTCCTTATAATCTTCACCAGTTAAAAGAACAATTCGTTTGTGACCTAAATTCATTATAGCTTTAGCTTCTTCTGCAACTTCATCAGGGGTTAAAACACATCTTGTTATTTCTTGGTTATCGTGTCTGAAACCACAGTATAGACAGTTATTTGTGCAGACATTTGCTGCGTAAAGCGGTGCAAAAAGAACAATTCTGTTTCCGTAAATTATTTCTTTCAGTTTTTTTGCAGCATGGAACATTTTTTCTGCATCTTCTTCGTTATCAATGTTCAAAAGTCTTGCCGATTCATCGAGGTCAAGTCCTTTCAATTTTAGTGCTTTATTTAAAATGTCGTCAATTGATGATTTGTTAGTGTTGTTTTCTATTAATTCGTTAATTATGTCCGGTCTGATAATCTCAGCTTTATAGTCAAATTTTTTCATATTTTCTTCCTTCAAGACAATTATAACTCTAAAATTTGAACTGTCAGTAATATTTTGGTATAGTTAAAATATGAAAATAGTAATTCAAAGAGTAAAAAAGGCTTCAGTTACTATTGATGAAAAACTTTATTCATCGATAAATAACGGTCTGTTAATTTTATACGGTGTTGAAAAAAACGATACAGAGGATTTTTCAAAATATTTGTGTGAGAAAATTCTTAAATTGAGGATTTTTGAAGACGAAAATCAGAAGATGAATTTGTCAGTAAAGGATATTAATGGCGAAATTCTTATTGTTTCTCAATTTACACTTGCGGGCGATATAAGAAAAGGTACTCGTCCGAGTTTTGATACAGCTATGGCTCCAAAAGAAGCAGAAGTAATGTATGATAACTTTGTTAAAATGATGAAAAATAGTGGACTTACTGTTAAGACAGGTGTTTTTGGAGAAATGATGGATGTTGCTCTGGTGAATGACGGACCTGTAACTTTTATTTTGGAAAAACATTAGGTTGAAATTTTCCTTTTATATTGCTACGGGCAACAAGTTGCCTTTCAGTTTAGTTAATCTGCTTTCATTTGAAAGTATTTGCACCATTTTCTCTCAATGACATGTTTTATGGTTTGTCATCACGAGGAGCGGAGCGACGTGGGTAATCCGGTAAAAACGAACGAAGTGAGTTAAGGCACTCCGCAGGAGCCGTATTCTTTTCTTTTTCTTGGGGTACACGTTCTTTTTCTTTGCTCTCGGAAAGAAAAGAAAAAGAATGGGTACAAAAGAAAGTATGTATTTATAAAAATAGGTATTTTAATAATAAAATTTTAAAATTTAAATTATTTTTCGGATTGCCATGGGCAACAAGTTGCCTTTCAGTTTAGTTAATCTGTCTTTATTTGAGAGTTTTTGCACGATTTCCTCGCAATGACAGTGGAAAAGAAAGTCGTCATCACGAGGAGCGGAGCGAATTTGAGACAGTGAGCGACGTGGTGATCCAGTAGTTTTGTAAAATATTTGTAAGGATTATTTAAAACTTAAAAAATATGTTTTTTTTCGCACCCATTCTTTTTTCTTTATCTTTCGAGGAAAAGAAAAAAGAACGTGTGCCCCAAGAAAAAAGAAAACACGACCACTGCCGTGGGGGCTGAATTCGTTTCACTCATAGACAAAACTTCGTTTTGTTTATTATTATCTGGATTGCCATGGGCAACAAGTTGCCTTCAGTTTAGCAAACGAGAAATTACAAACAAATAACGAACGGAAATCAGCGAGAGAGTTT
>JBJEGN010000107.1:0-27781 GCA_051875105.1 Candidatus Gastranaerophilaceae bacterium | reverse complement strand
AAGCAGGTACTCAACTGGTAGATATGATTTATTTGCAGAAAAAAATATAAATTCCAATTTGTAGATCACTCTTTATTATCAATAACATAAGGATTAAGGCTCAAGGATTCTGCTCCTTGAGCCTTTTGCTATGCCGAGAAATGTATGAGCTTGTTCTTTCGCTTGTTTTCAGTTTCGGATATTAGATTACCCATTGCTGTCGCAACCGTCTGTTGCATATTGTCCGTTACATGCATGTAGGTGTTCATTGTGAACCCTGCATCTGTATGCCCGAGCATGTGCGATACTGTTTTGATGTCCATACCCTGTTCAAGCGATAGTGTTGCGAAGCTGTGCCGTAAATCGTGGAAGCGTATTTGCGGAACTCCCGCTCGCTTTTGCATACGATGTAGCTTACGGGTTACCGATGACGGATCACGAAGTCCGCCTGTTATGGGCGACGGGAATATCAGCTTTGTGTCAAGCCTTTGTCTGCTCCGTAGCAGTATCAGTTGATTGAAGCATTCGTCACACAACGCAACCGTTCGTATTGACGATGCGGTTTTGGGTGTTGTAATCTTTAACTCGCTACCTATCCTTTGCACCTGCTTGTTGACTGATATTGTTTTGTTTTTAATGTCAAGGTCATCCCAAGTCAGTGCAAGTATTTCGCCAAGCCTCAGTCCTGTTGTGATTTCAAGTATATAGAATTCATAACAACCGGAGTCCTTTGTTTCTTGTAGGAATGCTCCAAGCTCGTTTGCTTTTAAGGTTTGCATTTCCTTTGGCGGAGCCTTGGGCAGTTGAACCTTTTTGCAGGGATTTGAGTCTATCAATCCTTCGTCCTCTGCTTTTTGCAGGCAGGTTTGCAATGCGATTTTAATATCCTTAACCGTCTTTGCAGATAATCCCTTGCCTTTCTTTTCAACATTTCTTGTTCTGCCGCTTGTGTACATTTTCATTAGGAATTGCTGACAGGATACTGTTGATATATCCTTGATTTTCATACCGCCGAGATTAGGCAGTATATATCTGTCAAAGTAGCTTTGATAACTGTTTCTTGTGTATTCCTTTACACTTGCGGTGCAGAATGACTCAAACCAAATCCTTGACCATTCTTCAAGTGTCGGCTCGGGGTTAGTGAGGAAATCGCATCTTTCAATAATTCTCATTCTATTAGCGTTATCAGCTATTGCCATATTAAGTTTTTCTTTGCACTCGGCTTTTGTTTTTGCAAGAACATTTTTTCTAACTCTCTTGCCGTTAATAACCTCTCCGGTGTAGTATCGACCTTCCCATCGACCGTCCTTGCGTTTGGTTATCGTTCCTTCGCCGTTATTTCGTTTTGCCATAGCAACCTCCTTTCTGCCTGTGGCAACACAACAATACCACAGGCATTTTCATATATCCAGCGATATATTTATCTTTTTGAATTTGTATCAATCCAAATTTTTAATTGCTCTTTTGGAACAGATTTTCTTCTGCCCATGACAACCACAGGAAAGCTGTTGTCATTTCTAATCAGCTTGTATAGGCTGACGGCAGATATTCCAAGTACCTCTGCTGCTTCGGGAACCGAAAGCATCACAGGCATTTCATCAAAATCTTTATACACTTTTTCTCCTTTCCGCCCTACTTGGCTTATAGTTTTTGCGATAACAGTGGTTATAACACCAATGTTCCTTGTAATTAGTGAGTTTAGTTGAAGTAATAACACTCGTCCTAACAGATGTGTTTTTTAATAACAGTGAAATAAATCCGACAGGCACTGCCGGACGGTGTTTTTTTGACTGTTTCGGCTTGCCGATAACAGTCTTTTATCCTGCATCTTTTTCCACCCTACATTTTTGGGCTATTTTAGGGTAAAAATCGTCAGCACATTGCCGTTATTAAGTTGTGATTTAACCTCTCAAATTAGGCTCATAAATTGCCTACAATCGAGTTTTGAGCTTCAGACGATTGTTTTGCTTACTTTCATATTAAATTTTCAAGGTGCTTTTATATTCTTTTTGTCAGGCGTCCTGACGAGTCCTTACCAAGTTTTTTCAACTGTGCACAAATGCGACAGATGATTACCGTTTGCAGGATCGTTTCTATGAGTAATTGAAATATATCCGTTCTCTTCAAGATTTTTAAGTGCAAGGTCAACTGTGGGAACTGATATTGAACACTTTTTAGCAATGTCTTTTCTTGAAGGAAACGATTGCCTTTTAGCATCACCGCAACGAAGCAGATAACTGTACACAATGAATTCTCTCGGCTTTAATCCTTCATCGCATATTTTGTTCGGTATTAGAAAGAAACAATTTGCGAATGCGAACTTTGCAGTAGGTATTCATTCCAAAGACAAAAAAAGAAAACCCTGTACTGTGACAGAGTTTTCAAGAACGGTAAGACCTGCAAGCAAATCAGACCTTAAATGAAACACAAGAAGCTTGAGGAAAATGATTTAGTTTTCCGAATTTTTAACAATGAACTATGCGAAGCTGAGGTTTTGAAAATAATAAAACTAAACAAATTCAATTCATATTTCAAAAACAAAATTACATCTTTCAATATACTCTTTATAAGAAAAATCATATCCTTTTACGGATATATATTTATCGTGAATTTCTAAAAATAACCCCATTGAAGCCTTCTTAAAATATCGGTCAAGCGCTTTATATTCTTCACTGTCTTTAGTCAATGAAGCTCGTATCGGTTTAAGTCTTTTTGTGTCTAAAACGCAGGGTTGAGTATTGCCGATACTGCCTGCATTGAGATATATATTTCCGTGTTCGTCCTGCTCAGCGCTTGAATAATCCGAGTCAATGCGGTTATGGGTGTGACCAGAAATATAGATGATATTATTATATTTGTCTATAATATGTTGTAGCTTGTCATTGCCTGCCATAAACTTCTTGGATTTCTTTTTACAACCAAGGTTATGCTCTGCAAGCGGTAAGTGATTGACAACAATTCGGAATCTATCATCTTTGCTTTTTTCAAGTTCGCTTTCAAGCCAAGCAGCCTGTTCATCATCGAATTTGAAATTTTTTCTGTTCTGTATACAATCAAGAAATATAATATGTATTCCGTTCAGGTACAGGGAATATGTGCCGTTTTGAAAACGATTTGCCGTATTGTTTTGAGAAAAAAGCTTATCAAAAAAATCACTTCTCGCATTTTCATTCGGAACATCATCGGGATTATTCGGAAAATAATCGTGATTTCCGAGAGCAGTATAAAACGGAATATCTTTAAGATGATTATTTATCGAAGCTGTCAAGATATTGAACTCGCCTTGCTGACAGCCATTGACATTATCACCTGCAGACAATACAAAATCCACTTTATTTTTTTGTATCTCTTCAAATGCTTCGTCTAATATCCTTTTGCATTTTCCTTTTTCAATTGTATGCAAATCAGAAATAATAGCAATTGTGAGTGATTTTGAATAACTGTTTTCTGTCATATTTATTCTCCGAATTATTATATCAACAAATTCTAATACTGTAATTTTAGCATAACAGGATTAAATAAGCAAGAAATCAATTATTTATCAAGTACATTATCAACAAATATAAATAAAAAAATTAGAGGTTCACTATGAATTTTAGGTAAACCTCGTTTTTTGCTTTTTTCAAAAAGTTTTTCGTAGAATGAACACATATATGAATGAAAAAATTGTTGATTTTATTGTAAAATATGTGTAAATATACAGAAATTATATCAAATAATGACAGATATTTCAATATTATTTTTATATTTTATAGTAATTCTATCGTGAATTATTTCTATTAATGGTCAAAAATTTGGTACATAAATGCCTTCCATTTTAAAATGGAACTGTGCAAAGCACAGAAAGGATGATATATATGCCAAGAAGAGGCGAAAACATTTACAAACGAAAGGACGGCAGATGGGAAGCTCGGTATCTCAAAGAGATTACTGTTGACGGCAAAAGGAAATACGGTTCTGTTTATGCAAAAAGCTATGCAGAGGTTAAAGCGAAACAACAGCAATGTCTTTTACATCCGACAAAAAGTATTTGTAATTCTATGAATTTGACGGTTTCAATGCTAATGACAGAATGGCTTGAAAACATTAAAAATCAGGTTAAGCCTAACACCTATCAGAAATATGAAAGTGTTAACAAAAACCATATTGCACCGCACATAGGCTCTGTATTAGTTCGACTTGTTTCAAATTACACTATTCGTAATTTCACTAATCATTTGCTTGATAGTGAGTTATCTGTTAAAACTGTCAATGATATTTTAATAGTATTAAATTTGGCGTTTAGATATGCTAAAGAAGAATACGAAATTAGTGCTCCAAAAGTTCGTTATCTAAAGGCAGAAAAGAAAGAAATAAGAGTTTTATCTATTGAGGAGCAAAAGAAACTAACCGCTTATTTGAACACAAATATTGATATTTATAAATTTGGTGTTCTGTTAGCATTATACACAGGTATGAGAATCGGCGAGCTTTGTGCATTGCAATGGGAGGATATAACCGATGAGTATATTACGATAAACAAAACGATGATGAGAATTAAAAACGATAACGGTAAAACAGAAATAATAATAGGCTCACCTAAAAGTGAAAGCTCAAAACGATTTATACCAACTCCAAAATCTTTATTGCCGTTAATAAATCAGTACAGAAACAGCGGATATGTTTTATCAACTGACAAATTAGACTTTACTGAACCAAGATTATTGCAAATAAAATTTGAAAAAATGATTGCTGATTGTGGATTAGACAAAACAAACTTTCACGCACTCAGGCACACCTTTGCAACAAGATGTGTTGAAGCAGGCGTTGATGTCAAAACACTTTCTGAAATGCTCGGTCATGCAGATGTTAAAACAACGCTTAACAGGTATGTTCATTCCTCTTTTGAATTGAAGCAAAAGAGTATGGCACAGCTTGAACTGAGTCTAATTTCATAGCTATAAATAAATCAATAACCGTCAGAATTTTGGTCACTAAATGCTGAAATTCTTGACGGTTATTGTATTTTACTCTTTATTTCATATATGTGTTCAATAAACGAAAAAAGACATCGATTGTTATTTCAGAATTTTTGCATTAAAAAGGCTTGAAATATAAAAAATGGCAAATGCTAATGCAACATAAGGCGGTGATACATAAAATGAATTATCAAGATATTTACATACAGATTGACAAACTGCTAAAAAGTCAAAAATTAGATGAAAACATCCAAATTAAGGCAAAAGAGGTTAAACAAGAAGTTTACGATATCCTAAACGGAAAGATAACTCCTTTTTCGAAGGAAAACTTCTTGGGATGCACGGCAAAAGAATATGCTGCTATGACAGATCAAGAGCTTCTTTTAACAATTTTGAAAAGCTGTAGTGAAGATGTTTTGTTTGAACTCGAAAACCAATTTGGTGAAAAATCGAAAATATCTCAAATGATAAGAGAAAAGTTTCTTAAACTTCCCACTGAAGAAATAAAGAGTACTGATGATACAATTATGACCTTAGAATATATGCTGGAAGAAAGTGAAAAAAGCGATAATAGATTATATTCTATTGTATGCAAGTATATGGATGAAAAAGGTTATGTATCTGATGCCGATTTCTACAACTCGATTTCAATGTCAAGACAAAACTTCGCACGAATTCGAAACAAGTCAGTCAATATTGGTAAAGATACTGTTTTATGGATAATATGCGGATTAAAATTAGACTATATAGCCGCTCGTCAAGTGCTAAATGCTGCAGGCTACACTTTTAAGCCAAATGATAAGCGAGATGTTATCATCTCCTATATCATTAAAAACATATCCAATTACGACCTTGATATGATAAACAAGGTGCTATATCACTTCGGGTTAAGAACTTTTTTTGAAAATTAAAAATGTAAACTGTTATTTGACACATTAACATCGTGTAGATGATATACTTTTACTCGCAAGGGGGGATGATTATAGTGTGAGAAGAATTGTTCTTATAGAAGATAATGCCTTGAAAAAACTGAGTTGTTCGCGAGCAATTATCCTACGTATCAAAGATGAATTTGATGCTACTAAAAGTATTACTTCATTTCACGATGTAAAAGAACAAAGCGATATTTCCGAACTGATCATCAATCAAATATTAGCATCGGCAATTTCAGGCATAGCTTCGACCAGTATTTGTATTATTTCTGCTAATAACCTCATTTCAAGGACTAATATTTATTCTACGCATACTATAAGGTTTTTTGTGAATAAGGGTAAAGAAAACGGAGATGTATTCCTGTATATCGGAAATAATAAACTGTCAAGGCTAATAGCAAGATCGTGGGGATTCAGTCAGCTAAAGCCGTTAAAAGAAATGTATTAAATGGCTGATATGCAGAATTCAAATAAAGAAAGAAGGTTAAAAATGAATAATCAGCCTAAAATTCAGTCGTTATCAGAGTATAAAAGAGGTTCCTCGCAAGCTGCTTCCTCTATTGTTGAAATAAATAAAATTTCTACCGATAATTCATCAATTCAGGTCCAAACTCTGTCACCGTTAAAGAGTGGTAACGCTGCTCTTGTAAACAGTACTTCGAGAAACAAAATTTTAAGTTTTGCGCACCCGGTGGATGCTGCCATTATAAAAGCTTTGGATAACCCGATGATAAACACAGTGTTTAACAAAATTGTTCAAACGAGTATTGATGCAACATGGGGATTGTCATTAGCAACCGGTATTCACGTTAGTCCAAATACTTATCCGGAAATTTATAAAATCGTTGTCGAATGTGCCGATTCACTCGGAATTCCTATTCCGTATGTGATTATCTCCGACCAAGTAAAAGGAATAAATGCGTGTACTGCGGGTACTGACCAATTTTCATTCATTGCTATCAGCAGTATGCTTCCGTTGGTTCTTAATCTGGAGGAAATGAAATTTGTAATAGGTCACGAATGCGGTCATTTAGCATTGGGTCACGTTGTTTATCACACAGCTATTAACATGGTTGGTTCCGTAGGAGGATTGCTCCCTGTTGTTGGGGATTTTATTTCAAAAACCATTACCTATCCCCTGAATGCTTGGAGCAGACGTTCTGAAATATCTGCTGATAGAGCAGGACTAATCTGTTGCGGAGATATTGGAATTGCCGCAAGAAGTCTATTCAAATTAGAAGCAGGATTTCTAAATATTGATGAAATTGATATTGATGCATATATAGACGAAAGCGAAAATGTGTTGAAAAATACTGCTTTAGGAAAGTATAGCGAGATAACAATGTCGCATCCTATTATTCCAAAAAGAATTAAAGCATTGAAACTTTTTTATAACTCGACTGTATATACCAACGCATCAGGTATCATTTCAGAGCCATCTAATACACTGTTGACTGCTGAAAGATTATCTGCTGAAACAGAAAAAATTATTGAAATTATGTAGGAGATTTTATTTATGAACGAATTTAGAATTAACGAATTTTTATTTGACACCGATTCACTGTTAAACATATTGCAGAAAGAAGAACTGCCAAACGATGAAAAAATCAACCTTTACTTCTTGGGCCAGCCTCAACAAAATCTTTTAAAGATTGTATTTGAAGCATTTTCAATCATTCCAACAAACCAAATGGACTATTTTTTTGTAAAAGGCTGTGAATGTGATGTTTTGTATGGAGAAAACACCAAGTTACTTCAGGTAGAATCTTCCGGTAAAAAAGAGGTCGATTTTGCTCAAATGGCAGAGTTACTGTCAAAATTTAATAATAGCAAAAGCAATTTAAAATTTGAGTGCATTACAAACAGTGATAATGCAAAAAAATTCAATATACACATTATTATTTCCGATAATGATTATTTGGATGTGGAATGGAGCAATGTTCTTAAAGACGCCGATTTCATATTCTTTACGCTCACCGCAACAGCATTACTGTCTATGTGCGAAAGAAAAATCTTACGTTCCACACTACTCCCTCAAATGGAAAACGATCTTGGAATTTTGCTAACCAACAATAACATGGTTTTCTCCGAGGATAAAGAATTGATTAATACCTCTCTCGCAAAATTATTTGGTAATTATTCAACTCCTATCTTCAAATTCCCAGAAGAAAATGAAGAAAATTTTGCGAATTATTTAAGTTATATGCTCAATAATATCGATGTGCTTCATGAAAGAAGAAAAGCACGCATAAAGCGTATTACTCTGAATGAGCTTTTGAAAGAGATAGATATGAAAATTGAGATTCTCTCGATTGACAACGCTCAATTAGATGATGCCATTGAGTTGCTCAATGAAAAGCTTCAAAAACTTCCGGACAGGAAAAAATCTGCTTTTAGACGAGCAAGAATGAAATATACATCAAAGTTGAAAATCGAACTTGCCGAAGCCGTATCATTTTTCCACCATCAATTTGAAGAAACCCTAAAAAAAGAAATTGAAGAGAACAACAATTTAGATGAATTACAAAACATTCTTCCGGGATATATTAGCTCTCAATGGGAAAACGAGATTGCTCTTTTGAACTCACGTGTTCAGGATTTTACAGAATATGTCAGTGCACAAATTAAAGATTACATAAATGATGATATTACTTCTTTCATTAAGGATGGCATTTCCGATGATTTTGCAAGTTATGTTTTCGGATTAACGAAAATGTACATGCAAATGAAACCTGACAATATTGAGCCTTCTATGCAAGTACAGAACTTTGATTTTGAATCAACAGAAAAGAGTTACAAAATTAAAAAATATGGTGCCGTTGCATCCGGTATTGTTGCATCAGGTATTGCACTTACTTTAGCATCAAATCCAATCATCGGTGTCGCAGTAGCAGTCCTCGGTTCTGCACAAGTAATCAAAAACAACAAAAAGAATTTTGAAAGCTCAAGCAAGCAGGAACTTCTTGAGGCTTCAAAAAAAATGTGCATAGATTTTCACAGCGAAATTGATTTGTGGATTGAACAAGCGATAAATAACATTGAAAATCATCTTGAGGGTTGCATTAATGAATGTTACCAAAATGTTATTAATTTGATGCTTGAGGCAATCAATAACAAACAAACTGACTTTTCAAACCACGATGACGAAATCAATCAACTTGTTGAAACAAAAACAAAAATTCAAAATGAATTAAAATAAAGGAGGAATTTACAATGGCATTTGTAAATCAAGAAACAAAAGCGAAGCTTAATAAAATTTCAACAAATATGAAAAATTATGCTACACTTTTAGACGAACCAATCAAAAAAGGTGAAGTAGGTATGGGAATGCCTTTAGAAGCCAATATTTTCCGCGAAAATGCAAATGATGTGGAAAACGGTGTCTTCAAGGTTCTTGTTATGGGTAAATTCAAGAACGGAAAAAGCACCTTTATCAATGCGCTTGTCGGTAAAGTGATGATGGCTGCTCGTGCAACCGCTTGTACTGCTGTTATCGCCACCGTTGAGTACGGAAACGTTACTGACGATGTAAAAGTTATTTATTCTGATTCAACTAAGACGAAAACAATGTCCCTTGAGCAGTTTACTGAAGAATTTGCTCTTTCGGAAGAAGATCAGCAATATATTGAAGACGGTGGTCGTCTTGACAGATTTGCCAATGTATCACACGTTGAGATGCAAAGCACGGAAGAGATTTTTTTTGATGGTTTAAGGCTTATTGACTCTCCGGGTCTTGAAGAAGCTACTTCAAGAACAAAAGCAACAAATGAATTCGTTCCTAAAGCAAACGCAATCATCTTTACACTTTCGGCTACAAGTTTGTTTTCCTCTGCTGAAAAAGAGTTTATTGCAGCAAACTTTGCCAAAAAAAATATGCGTAATGTATTTTTCGTTGTTAACAGAATTGACAATCTTACTGAAGATCAGCTCGAAAAAAGTGTTAAACCGTCTGTTCGTATTGGTTTAGAAGATGTATTTACCGATAAAGACGGACACTTTAATGAAGAACTTTACAACAAGCGTGTATTCTTTACAAATGCTTATGGCGCTCTTTGTGTTCGCACAGGTGAGAAATACAAGATTTGTCTTGGCAAGAAAGAAATCCCTGTAGATATTGAAATTGAAGATACAGGAATACTTGAGTTTGAAAATTCTTTGCGTGAATTCTTAAACTCTGATGAAAGAATTAACTCTACATTTTATTCCACTCTTCATAATATGGCTAATACATATCAAATTGCTGCCAAAAGTGTTGTCGATGATAAAGCGGTAAGAAGCCAAAGCAAAGAGCAGCGCGAAAAGAACGCAATACTTGCGAAGAAAAGTTTGGATGATGCTATCAGTGAAGTAGAGCGCATCAGAAAAACTGTTAATGACTCCGCAGGACAGATTGCAAAAAAAGTTTATCTTGATCTCTGTGCGTATGTACAAAACGATATTCCTCGTGAGTTTGAAGCTGTTGCTAAAGATGAAGCAGCCCAAACTAAATTCGGCATGGGTAAAATGATAAGTCTTGCAAGCAATATGCTTTTGAAGAAGGATGATGAAATCAAAAAGATTTATCAACCGTTTATGGATTCTATAGAAGACTATATCAAAACAAAGCTTGCTGATTGGAGCGACAGAGTGCCTACGCTTATTGATAGTGACTTAAAGGATTTAGAAGATGAACTTAACGCACAATTTTCCGACTTTGATATGAAATTGGAAGAAGCAGCTAATCTTTTCGCATACGGTAATACCAAATCGCCAACAACAAGTAAAATGGGATTTAAAACAGGACTTCAAAATGCAATGGCACTGTATAACCTTGACATAAGTCTTGCTGTTGAAAATACAGCTTCAGGCGGTATGGGCTGGATGGATTTTGCAAAGCGAGCTGCCATTCAGATTGGAATTGATTCAGCTATTTCATTTATCTTTGGTGCTCCTTTCCTATTTGTTTCATTACCGGTAGAAGTGGTTTCAATGATAATAAAATCTAAAAAAATGGCAAAAGATATTATTATCAGTGTAGGAAATGCTGCTTTTGAATCTCTTGCTCAAAAAGTAAGTGATTCGGAAGTAATTTTTACAGAAAACATTATTTCAAGCTACATTGAAAAAGGTGAACAAATTGCAAGTACTGCTATCAATTTGGTTAATGAACAGCAAGCTAAGATGGACAAGCTTCTTATTGAAAATAAAATGAGCGATTCTGAAGCCAAGGCTGAAGATGAACGTGCTGATTCAACACTTTCTCAAATGCACAACTGTATTGATAAAATTTATAATGAGCTTTATGGACATATTCCGACTGAAACCGAATTTTTGAATTTAGCAAAGAACGAGATCAAAAAGTAACGATCAAATTCAACATAGTAAAGGAGGAAAAGCATGACGTTAGAACAAGAATTTCAAAAGCAATGGGAAAGCCTGTGTAATTATCTGAAATCCGAAATGATCAAGTATAAGAACGGCGATATTGATATGAATCGTATTCAATCAATACTTGATAGTGAAAAGAAAAAATGGTTTTTGCCGGGACAATACAATAACGCTTGGTTTGAAAAGCTTAAAAGAACGAATCCGCAATTGGCACAGGATTTTGAAGATACACTCAAAAGCGTTCGTATTGTACCTGTAAATGTCAAACGAAATAACTTTTTACTTGCATTTTTACTGTCTGCTATAATTGGTGCCGCAGCAGGCTTTGCAATTAGCCGGATATTCAAGGCAACAGTTATCATTTCTTTGCTCTGTATAGCAAGTGGATTAGTACTGGGATTGCTTATCGCAAACGCTATATGTGCTAAAAAGAAAGACGATATATTAAATGAGCTTTGCTCAGCTTATGAAGAACAACTAAAAAAGTCAGGAGAAAAACTATTCCAAATAGTATCTCAAACAAACTGAACCTCCAAAAAGTTTCGGGCGAGCATATTGCTCGCCCTTTATTCATAATACTCGATTATTGTCAACTGCAATTTTTACCATTATTCAAGAAGAGGAGTTTATGATGTATTCGATAGTTTAAAGGTTGAATTTACAATGGTATTCTTTACAAATGCTTATGGAGCTCTTTGTGTTCGCACCGGCGAGAAATACAAGATTTATCTTGACAAGAAAGAAATCCCTGTAGACATCGAAATTAAAGATACAGGAATACTTGAGTTTGAAAATTATTTGCGTAATTTCTTAAACTCTGATGAAAGAATTAACTCTACATTTTATTCCACTCTTCATAATAAGGCTAATACATACCAAATTGCTACTAATAGTGTTAAAGAGCAGCGGGAGAAAATGTACAAGTTTCTTGAAAAAAACAAAATGAGTGAATTTTTCAAATTGGAAGATAATCGTGCTGAATATGTACTTTATCGGATGCATGACTGCATTGATAGTATTTTCTATGAACTTTACGGACATATTCCGGCTGAAACTGAATTTATGAATTTATCGAACAATTAGGAGAAAATGGATATGAGTACATCAACAACGGCAATTATCAACAATAGTAATCTATTGAATCAAGAGATTACTGCAAAATGTCAGAAAGCAGAAGAAACAATCAAAGATATGACAATCACATATAAGCAACCTATAAATTCAGACCATCGTTTCGTCGTATCATTTGTCGGAAAATTTAAGACAGGCAAATCTTCTCTTATTAACACTTTGATTGGTAATGATATTCTGCCAACTAAAGCTACGACGGCCACTTCAGTTGTCACAAGAATCTTTTACGGAAGTAAACCAAAATGTCGGTTACGAACTGACACAGAAGATAAAAAAATTAGTATAGATGAAGGAAAGAATATCATTCTCAATCACAAAGTAACTGATGTTGATAAAACCACAGAAGTTATATTTGAACTTCCTATTCCTTGGATTAAATACAATATTGAGTTGAGAGATACTCCCGGCATGGATGACAGTTCTCAGGATGGCAAATTGGAAACAATAACATTGAATGCTTTGAAAGATACAGATTTATGTATTTGTGTTTATGATTCCTGCACAATGATTAGCGAAAAGGAACGAGCAAGGACACAAGCTATCCACAAAATGATGTCGGGTAATGTTGTCTATGCAGTAAATTGCACGAATAGACTAAATTCTATTGAAAGCATAAATCAAGTTGAAAAACTTGCAAAAAATTTCTTTGGCACAATGAATTATTCAATTCCGGGTATGGGTAAATATTATATGATGTGTTCAGCTCCTAAAATGGTTGAACTTGACGGATTCGACAAATGGATACAAAATTTTGTAAGTCGCAATAATTTACAAGTACTCAATCAAGTAAGAAACAGTACAGGTAAAGGGCAGGTTAGCGTTTTCAAGAGTAACTTTTCCAAAGACTCACAACAATACATAGAACAAATTGAACAGCAAATAGCGACTTTGAAAGAAAAGCACGAAGAAATTATAAGCCAAAAGAAAGAAAAGGCTATAAATGTGGCACAGAATGAAGAGGAAGCTTTCAAAAATACAGTTAAAAATCTTACAAAAGAAGTTGTTGATATTTCCTCAGGATTAATTGAGATAATTAAAGAATGTAAAAACAAAGGGTCTGATTATGAAACCAACACTAAGATAGAAACAATGAATTATTTCATTGATAGATATAATGCATCAATCAGTAACTATAACAATTATTTTTCTTTATTAAATGATGTTCAGTTCATTGAAAAAGCTTTTACCGGTGTTACTTTCCCTGGCGAACATAAAAAAACTATAAAAGCTACCGGTGGTGAAATAGCAGGTTGGGCCGGCGCCGGCAGTGTACTGGGTTTTCTGGTAGGAGGTCCGGTTGGAGCTGCTGTTGGAGCGGCGCTAGGCGGAGGAATAGGTTCTTCATCTACCACTTCGGATGATTCTGTTAACAACACAATGAATTATATTAAAAAAACTATTGTTCCTTTAGTGCAAAAGGCAATTAATAATAGAATAGCTGTAATAAGCAGAAATATTAAAAATAAAGGCAACAAAAAATTCAATAGTGGTTTGGAAACAGTCCTCTCACAAACCCGCGATGTGCAAAAAATGTTGAGAAAATACGACACTACCGATTAAAAATATGATGACTTATTACAACTCATTTGGCATAATGCTTTGCTCTGCGTTGGCGATCTCATAATTCCGGGTCGTCGGATTCTTCATCTATGATGTCAACTGATGGAATATCCAAGCCACTGATATTAGATTGCTTATGATTTGAATCCGCCAAAACAATATGGGTGAGCCTATTCTTTCATTAGCTTTACTGCTAATCTAAATCCAATTTCAAATGCCTGACATTCAATCAGCGAAGCGTATTCAGTGAAGCAATCAACATGCTTTTCAAACACAACCAAGTCATCATTCTTAAGGAAAGAAGATAATGACTCGTGATGATGCCTGAATACTCATGCTCCTCCATTATTTCTTCGGCGTAGTTGACTTCAAATTTAACATTATCATCTAACGGATAATCGGCAATTTCCTTTATGATTTCCATTGCTTTATCTTTGTTTAACGGTAAAGATTCAACTGTTGTATCTATATCCATAGTAGCCCTCATATCAAGACCAACAATTGATGCAACCAGCATACCGCCTTTGAGAATGAAATTATTTTTGTATTTAGACAAGGAAACTCTTTCCAAAAATCTTTCCATCATATAATTTCTGAAAAGTTTTTGTGCCTTATTTGGATTTCCTCCGGATAAATTATTTATCTTATCCTTTAGCTGTTGTGTGGTTTTTATCATATCATTACCTCTGTATACATTCTAACCTTTTCTTCAATTTTCAAAGCTTTAGCATATTTCATAAGGCTGTTTAGGTTTTTGTCTTTACCCTTCATATATTCATTTAATGCATAGCTGAATACCTGAATATCATATTTTTCTTTATTTTTGATAAGGTCACAAATTGTTCTGTCAATATCATAAACGCTTACAACATTTCCCAGCGGAGTTGTTTTAAGGCATCTGCCCAATTCCCAAATATCCTTATTTGAATATGACACATCAAATCCTATTTTTTTAAGATGATTTGCATTATATCCACTGCATACGGTTACTGCATTTTTGAACGGCTCTCTTTCCATAAGCTCGTGAATATATAACGCAGTTTCACCCGAATAAATAATCTTCTTATTTCTGACATAAGTTATATACAGCTCATCAATCCAAACATCATCACTTGCATATACACCCTGACAGATGCGTTTTAGATTATGCTTTTTAACATATTCGCTTAAATATGTTTTTGAAATACCTAATGCTGTAACATCACTTGTTAACAGATATCCGTTATTATTATTCATTAAGGTATTCATTTGTTCTGCTTTGTTCATTTTATCACCTTACTTTTACACAATTAGGTATATCATATATAAGCGAATAAGTCAAGTTTTATACTGAAACTAATATATTATGTTCCCTTTAATAATTATTTACTGTTATAAAAAATTTAGTATAGTATTGTTTCGGTTAATTACGGTTCATATCACAACCATAATCATTATTCTTCATTCCAAAAATCAGCAATATTGCCGCAAGCAAAGATAATATTGCTCCAAATGTAAACGGTGCAAAGCTGCCGAAAGAATCCCAAAGAAATCCTGCTATTACGCTGGCAGGCAATAGTGCAATACCCGTCAATGTTGAATGCATACCAAGCATTGTGCCTTTAAGATCCGGCGGTGCTATTTCCGAAATAAATGCCCTCTCTGTTCCGCTAATCATTGCGGTATAAACGCCATAGGAAATAAAAGCAATTACAATCATTGTTTTATTAGTTGCAAATGCAAAAAGGAAATAAACCGACGCAAAAGTAATATATCCAAGAACCAAAAGTTTCTTTCTGCCTACCTTGTCGGATTTCTTTCCGAAAGGAATTGCAAGTATAGATGCGGATGCGTTGTATAAAAAATAGAGCAGAATAACATCTGTACTGCTGAATCCTACATCACAAGCTCTTAAAAGCAAAAAGCTGTTTGATGAATTTCCAAGAGTGAAAACAAAGACAACCACCAAATATAATATGAGATTTCTATCAAGCTTTTTTATATTCTTCCAAAACGCTTCTCTTTGTATTGTGGGTCGATATTCCTTTTTTTCACGAATAAAAGCAAACATCAGCAAAGCTAATAAAACAGGGATTATTGACACGGCAAACACTGTTCGGTAGGAATCTTTTCCCAAGTTTTTGAAAAGAATAAAAGCAATAAGTATTCCCACTGCTGAGCCTGCCATATCAAGCATTTTATGTATACCGAATGTTTTTCCCGCGTTTCCTTTTTCGGCAGAATCGGATACCATTACATCTCTCGGTGCTGTCCTTATTCCTTTTCCAAAGCGGTCAATTACTCTTGCAAATAATATTCCAACCCATGAGCCTGCAAAAAACAAGGCAATTTTATATACCAGCCCTGACGCATATCCCAAAAATGCAATAGGCTTCTTTTTGTGATATTTATCGCTTATATAACCGCTGAATACTTTAAGCAAGCTTGCAATACTTTCTGCAATTCCTTCGATTACTCCCACTAATGTCGGAGTAGCACCTAATACAGACGTTAAATAAATCGGTATCAACGGATAAACCATTTCGCTGGACAAATCAGCGAAAAAGCTGACCAATCCAAGAAAAATTATATTTCGCATATTGAAACCCTCTTTTAGGTTGAAAGTAATAATTTATGTATTTTATCCTATTACGCCAAGGTGCTCAAGGAGAATTTTTACACCCATTACGATTAAAACTATACCTCCGATAAGCTCGGCAGTTGATTTGTATTTAGCACCGAAAACATTTCCTATTTTCACTCCTGCCACAGAAAGAACAAAAGTTACAATACCAATAAAAGTAACGGCAGGAACAATCCTAACCTGCAAAAAAGCAAATGTTATACCAACAGCAAGTGCATCAATGCTTGTTGCAATTGCAAGAGGGAACATTGATTTAAAGGAAAATGAACTATCAAGTTCTTCTGCTTTTCCTCTTGACTCTCTAATCATATTAAGACCTATTATCCCAAGCAGAACAAAAGCTATCCAATGGTCAATGTTCGTGATGAGTGATTGAAAACGACTTCCAAGCCAATATCCTATAAGAGGCATAAGTGCCTGAAATCCACCGAAATATACGCCTGCAATCAGTAAATGCTTTTTTGTTACTTTTTTTACAGAAAGCCCTTTGCAGATTGACACAGCAAACGCATCCATCGAAAGTCCCACAGCAATAACAAACAATTCCCAAAGTCCCATATTTTTTACCTCCGAGTTTTGCAGGTAATAAAAAAAGACGCGGCTTACCTGCATATTACAGATAAGTCTCGTCATTCAAGATAAAGCCAGGATAAAATCCAGTATGTTGACCTAATCACACTTTGTGCCGACTACTCCCTTATTCCTTACATTTTAACACAAAATATATTTTTTTCAATGCTTTTTTCAAATGTTTTTCAAGCAATACAAATCATTTTTTGCCAATTTTAAATACATTCTTCGATGATTTTAGGAGTAAATTCGTCACAATAAGCAAAATGAAAATTTACACCTGTTTTTCTTGATGCCTCGCTCATAAGATTCATAAAATCATCCATATCTGTTGTTTTATTCCATATTATTCTTAAAGCACAATCGACAAATATATCCGTGATGTCGTAATTTCCTGCACACAAGCCTAATAGAAATCCATATAAGACTTTTGCACCAAAAATATCAAAGTCATTCGCATTAATCAGCCTAATATTTGGCGGCAAAACACAATTGAGTCCATTCCCGCAATCAACGAAAACAACAGTGTTATTTTCATTCTTTGATAAATCTATGGCTTTTTTAATCATACGACTTGTTTTACCACTTCCTCTGATTCCTACTATATATTCAACCATATTTTTCTCCTGCTACTAAACTAAAATTCATCAGCATCATCTTCAACATCATAATCAACGTCAATAGAGGTTTTGAAGGGAAGAATATTTTTTACACGCTGGGTCGTATATATTGCTGCAATAAGTTTTTCTGTTCCTGTTAAAATACAACCTGCCCCATAAAGCATTGTTAGAACAACTGCACTATTAAATGGATAAAATACAAGAACAATTCCCATTGCTATTGATAGAATTGAAAAAATGAGTAGAACAAACCATTTTTTCATTCCGAATCTTTTAGCATCAAGGGATGCCTGAATTGAAAACAAGCTGTTTACAATAATCAAAACGCCTAAAATCAAAGGTAGAATTCTTACAATCCAACTTGGATGAACTAATATAATAATGCCTACAATCACATTAAACAATCCTAAAGCAAGATCAAATTGAAAAGCGATATTATATTTGTCATCTGAAAAATAAGCAAATATTTTAATTATTCCGAATACAATTGACATAATACCGATTATATAGCAAATTGTAATCATTGAAAGTTCAGGATATATAAGTAAAATTAATCCAACAATTATAAAAGCTATACAGGTTAAAATATATGCAGTTTTAATTCTTTTGAGATATTTCATAATAATTCCCATAGCCTTTCCGGCTACAAATAGTTTATAAAAAATTCCTAACACCTTATTGTAGCCGGACAAGGCGTATAATGGGAATTTAACCATCTCAAAATTATACCACCGGCAAATTTTGAGAACAATACAATCGGATTAGTGTGATTTTTCACACTAATTTTTCCTTAATCACCGACACGAATTATGGCAGACAATATATAATTCGTGTCGGCTTTAGATGGTCAATTCAGTAGTAAAAATTTTAATAAGAAAGAGAAGAGCCCTCGGACATTGAAAAAACAGCAAAATAAAGTTACATAATCCGTCCGAACCCTAACTAAAATTGAATTGACCAATAGTTAGGTGAAACCTTAAAAAAGTTTATGCTAATCATCATATATAGCCAGTCTATGATAATTAAACCGCCAAGTATATAATCTATTTTCAAAACGGTTTTCTTTTTTAATTTGTGTATGGCATTCATAAGAGGAGTAAAAAAATACTCCATTAGAACTACAACACCTGTCGAAAGGGCAATAGTTGTAGGAACACTTGTATATTGAGTCATATGAAGAGGAATACCGCTATAATTCCAAAGTTGTATGCCTGATATTTTTTCAAACATCGTTCCGACAACTATCTCACCGAAAAATATGAAGAAAAATGAAATTAAAAAATAACATAATACAGATAACCTTTGACTCTTTATACTGTCATCAGATATTATCCTATGATTAAAAATTCTTGCTTTTTTCGGTGTACCCAAAGCAAAATATAATGCCCACATTGCGATTGAATAGCAAAACAAAAACGGTAAGACCTGATTGCGTGAATCTAATATTCCTTTTGAAAAAAGTCTAAATAGATTTTCTACCCAATAACCAATATTGGCAAATACTAAGCTTGCAAGCCATAAATCTGCAATGGTGTAATCATATAGCATCAAGGTTTGAGTATTTTTATCTTTGTAAAATGGTTTTTTATTCATTTAATTATCCTAATTTTCATAATCGTTGAGAATATTTGCTTCCTTATATGCTTCCGCCTCGTATACTCTGTCGTTTAACCAATTCTTTAGGTAGATATAAACTATGTCTTTATCTATTTCATTAAGGATTTCGTGTCGGTCATAAGGTAAAAGTTTCAGGCTTGTATTTCCTAAACCATTAACAAGACATTGACTTACAAACTTTTTACATGCTTCTTTTCCACCTACCGGGTCTTCCTCACCGGATATGACTAAAATCGGCAGATGCTTTCTTATTCCTAAAAGATTTTTATTTCTTGCTATTTTTTGAAGGATTGCAAAGAAATCCCTGTATGCACCTGCAGTAAAATCAAAACCGCAAAGAGAGTCGGCAACATATTTGTCAACATTATTAAAATCTCTTGAAAGCCAATCCACAGGGGTTCTGGCAGGTTCAAATGGTTTATTATTATTGCCTATTGAAATTTTTACAAGTGTTCGACTTTTATAGCGATTACCATGTTTTTTGCATTCACAATCAGCCAAAAATTTTCCCATATTTGCAACAGGAGCCGGTATCCATCCTGTTCCCATAATTATTGCACCGTACACATCATAACTGTGCTCAGTCAAATATTGGCGAACACAAAATGAACCCATACTGTGACCGAGAATATAATTAGGAATATCATTCCATCTTTCTTTGGCGTATTTTGTAACGCTATACATATCTTCTATTATAATTTCATCACCGTTTTTATCGGCAAAAAAGCCCAAATCCTCTTTGCATTTTGCAGTTTTACCGTGTCCCAAATGGTCATGACCGATAACATTGTAACCATATCTTGTTAAATATGCAGCAAAGTCATTATATCTTTCAATATATTCAGCCATTCCATGAACAAGCTGTAATATGCCCTTAGGCTTTTCTTCGGTTTCCCAAATAATAACATTCAAAAGATTTTTACCGTCTTTTGACGGGATAGTAATGCTTGATTTCTTCATTTTTATTCCCTAACTCTTGCTTAAATT
Organism: Candidatus Gastranaerophilaceae bacterium; assembly: GCA_051875105.1. Lineage (GTDB taxonomy): Bacteria > Cyanobacteriota > Vampirovibrionia > Gastranaerophilales > Gastranaerophilaceae > RUG841. Next base: position 7,437 of record JBJEGN010000107.1, on the reverse strand, counting down.
GTCAATTGTTCCTTTATGAATTTTTCTTTTAGGCGGATGCTCAATAAATAATTTTTCAGCCGTCGGGGTCCAATCTTCAGAATATTTTTCACATTTATTGCAAAGTGAACATGGATCCTCAGGACTTTTCATATCTGTACTTTTTGCATCGACATTTTTTACCAGTTGTTTTAAACACTCGGGATTTTCAAGCATCGGGCAAGGTCGTAACGGATTATCATTAAAAGGTTGACCTTTTTGATATTCTCTAAACAAAGGTTGTCCGAGACATTCCAAGAGCGACATATCGTGAATATTGGCATTTGAGTAATGAATAAACACGCATGGCTCAACATCCCCGTTTGGATTGATGTGGCAGTAAAATCTTCCGCCTGCAATACATCCTCCTACATATTCACCGTCATTTTGAAAATCGAAAGCGTATATTGGTTTGCCGCCAGTATTGCCTCTTATTTCCCTAACTCTGTGATACATATATTCTCTTTGCTCAGGAGTCAACAATAAATCCGTTGAGGCATCATTGCCAACAGGCATATAGTGAAAATACCAAGTGTATCTCACACCATTATCAATAAGAAAGTCCAAGAATTCATCACTTGTTACTACCTTATAATTTTTTGAGGTATAGCAAATTGATGTGCCGAAAAGAAGTCCGTTTTCCTTAAGCAGCTTCATTGAATGCTTAACCTTTTCAAAACATCCTTCTCCACGTCTGAAATCGTTTGCTTCCTCAAATCCCTCTATACTGACTGAAAGCGAAATATTGCCTAACTTTTTCATTTCCTTACAAAGATCTTCATCAACTAATGTACCATTTGTAAACAAATGAAACGCACATTTATTGTGAACCCTTGCAAGCTTTAGAATATCTTTCTTCCTCATTAAAGGCTCACCGCCGGTCATCATATAAAAATATATTCCCAGCTTTTCCCCTTGGGTAATGATACTGTCTAAGTCCTCATAAGAAAGATTTAAGCTTTTTCCGTATTCCGCTGCCCAACAGCCTTTGCAGTGCATATTGCATGCAGAGGTAGGATCCATAAGAATTATCCAAGGAATTTTATATCCGTACTGTTTTGAAAGCTCCTGCGTTTTTGTATAGCCGTAAAAAGCTGATTGATATCCAAGATTTAATGCGTGCATTTTAACCACATTGGGATCAAGTTCATTAATTAACTTATTAACATATTGCATCCACTTGCTATCGTCATCAATTATAAGATTACGTGCTCCGTCAAAGACTTCTTTTCTGAATTTATCTCCCATTAGCTTTTGGGACAAATCAACAAGCCTTAACAGATTTTCCTGTCTTTTGTCAGGATTATTGATGTATTTGATTACAGACTCTATTGCTTTTGATGCAACAGAATAAGTAACATTGTTTTTAAAATCACTATATGCCATAATTATCCTTCCTTTCATTTGATTTTATTTAAGCACATAGAAAAAAAGAATAAAACTGTCAAAAAAAAGAAAATACACAAGTTTTGTGCACTTTCTTAATTTTGTACTATGTATTAACTTTTTAATCTATACATTGTGTTTTACTTACAACTGCTGTCTTTACGCAATGATTTTTTACATCCTCAACCTTAATCAGCAAACCATCGGTTTCAATTTCAAAAGAATCACCTTCCGAAGGTATCGCTCCTAAAACATCAACAACAAGCCCGTTAAATGTTTCGCATTTTTTATTTTTTATTGAAACATCTAATGTTTCTTCAATCTCATCAATAGATGGATTACCTGTTATTTTCCATGTTTTTGAATCAATGTTTTCAATAAAATCGGGATTTTCTTTGTTTTTATCCCAATCAAAATTACCGACAAGCTCTTCAAGCAGGTCATTCATTGTTATTATTCCTGTTGTTCCTCCGTGCTCATCAACTACTATCGCAAAGTTGTTTTTACTCTGTTTCATATCTTTAAATAAAACATCAAGCTTGATATTTTCCGGAACAAAATATGCACCATGAACAGCAACATTCAAAACATTTTCTTTTGTTTTATCTTTAATGCTAAAGTAATCCTTTGCATCAAGTAAACCTACAATATTGTCAACTGTTTCATCACATACGGGATATACCTTATGCCTGCTTGAATGAATTGTATTATCCCAATCATCAAGCGTTTCTTCAAGCCATAGTATCGAAACCTCTGTTCTGTGAACAGCAATTTCTCCTGCAGTTAAATCATCGAATTCAAATACATTTTGAATTATTTCTTTTTCTGTGATATCAATAGTACCATTCTCGAACCCTACATCAACACTCATTCGTATATCTTCCTCGCTGATTTCATCATCCTTTGAATTCGGATCTATCCTTAATAAACGTAAAATGGCATTTGTTGATAACGTGAGGAAGGAAACAAGAGGCTTAAAAACAATAGATACAGCATATATCAATCCTGATAAGGACAATGCTAATGATTCTGTCTTTTTCATCGCAACCCTTTTAGGCACAAGTTCGCCAAAAACAAGAGTAAAATAGGACAATATCAAGGTAATTAATATAACCACTATACTATTCAGCGTATCAGTAGATATACCTATTCCGGTTTTCAATATAAGTTCCACAAGCGGTTCAGCAAAATTATCTGCTGCAAATGCAGAACCTAAAAATCCCGAAAGCGTTATTGCAACCTGAATCGTTGCAAGAAATCTTGCAGGTTGACCTGTCAATTTGATGAGCCTTTGGGCTTTTTTATTCCCTTCCTTGGCCATTTTTGCCATTTTATTGTCATTCATACTTACCACAGCAATTTCTGCGGCGGCAAAGATTGCATTAAGTGAAATTAAAACAACCTGAAGCAACAGCATTAGCCAAATTGAATTATCCAAAATATAACCTCCAATTTACCAGTTTAAATAATACCATTTTAATTATAACAGAGATAAATGTAAAATTAAACAGTCAAAAAAAAGGAAGTACACAGATTTTGTGCACTTCCATTAATTTGTAATATAATTTACGCTATATTAAATCTATTGAATTTTCAATATCCTTAGGAAACAGCTTTCCAATTTTCTCTATGAATACCTTAGGATCGGTTTTCATTCCATTATGTATCCATTCAACAAATGTTCCGTTTACTGCGTGTTTATAAAATGTAGAAATTATTCTAATATCATCTTCATTGATACTTTGATTTTTCAAAATACATTGTTCACGCATTTTTTCAGCAATGATATTGCCAATAGCATTATCAACATATGCCTTGATGTTTTCAAAATACCTTGATGAGAAAACATTATAAATAACGTTTCTGTTAATTAAGGCACTATTCGCCACTTTTTGAAAGGCTTCCTCCCAATTAAAATTATTTGCGTCTGTTTCTAAAACTTTTCTGAGAGTTTCATCAAATATTTCCTTAAGAACATCATATATATCGCTGTAATGGTAATAAAAAGTATTCCTGCTTATGCCACAGTCATCAATAATTGTTTTAACCTTGATGTTATCAATAGGCATAGATTGAAGTAAGCGAATCATAGACGCTTTGATTTCTCTTTTAGTAAATTGTTGCATATCATCACCTTTTAATTTGATTATATAACAAAAACCTAAAGAAATCTACTGTATTATTGAAAAAATCAGTAATCGGTACATTTATTATTTTGAGGTATTAAATTATGGTGTAAATTGAGAAAAGGTTTTAGAAAATAAGGTTGCAGGACGTCAAGCAATCAATCCGGATTTTTCTATCATATACGCACAGGTGTGCGTTTTGTTAAACTAACCATAAAGATTGTTGTTTCGGGTGGAGTTCAAACAAGAATAGGCATTGCCGAAATTGCTCTTTATAAAGATTGATGGCTGGGGTAACGGTAATAATTAAATATATGATGGTTGTTTTTATTCTTTTTGTAAAGTTATTTTACTATGGGTAGCTTAATATTTTTACTCACTTATCTAAATATTCTTTCACTTTGACGCCTATTTTGACGGCTACACAGGAGAACGAGGGTGCAGAAACAGTGTGCCAAGTGAAAATTCGGCAGAAATTTCGGACGAGGAAAGCCCTAAACACCGCTGTTTAGGGCTTATTTAATGGCTATCGACACTGCTACGAACCAGTAGGTCGAGGGTTCGAGTCCCCCACAGCGTGCCAATATTAAATCCTTGAAAGCCTTCATAATAGGCACTTTCAAGGATTTATTTTTATGCAATTATTGTTAGAATCGACGACCACTTATCTGAAAAAATGACCACTAAACAGAACTTTTTCTTTGTTATATTAATGGTATAAGATATGCTCAATAAAAATGCATACAAATTGTAATTTATGCATATTTCTACATTTCAATATCGCTTGACCACAATTTGACCACTTATTTTTAATGTAGAGAAATAGCCGTTGCACAAACGGCAACAGCATTTAAGAACTATTTTATTTACTTAAAGTATGTTTGAGCATTCATAACTGATTCAAATCCTATTTCAAAGGCCGACTCCATTTTGTCGGCAGCGGTTGTTTTTATCTTTTTTGTTGCATGAACATAAGTATTCATTGTGAAGGCACAGTCTGCATGACCAAGCATACTTGATAAAGCTTTAATGTCCACTCCCTCTTCAAGTGCAATTGTTGCACAGGTATGCCTTAAGTCGTGAAATCTAATATTTGGAAGATTTGCTCGTTTGAGCATTCTTTTAAATTTCCTTGTTACTGCATTTTGATCTCTGTAAGTTCCTGTTTCCGGTGAAGGAAACATAAGTTTAGTACCTCTTGCTTGTGTTTCTTTCAGTCTTTCAAGTGATTTTGCACAATCTTTACTTATTGCAATTGTTCTTATTGACTCTTTTGTTTTAGGTGTTTCAGACTGTAATATACCATTTATTCGTTGTACTTGTTTATTTATATTTAAGGTTCTGTTTTTGGTATCCAAATCATTCCATTCTAATGCGAGTATCTCACCTAATCTCATTCCTGTAGTTAATTCGAGATAATAAAATTCAAAGCAACCGCTATTGAAGGCTTCTTCAAGCAAACGGTTGCTTTCTTCTTTTGTTAGTGTTTGCATCCCTCTTTCTCTGTCTTTTGGTAAGTTGAGTTTGTTGGCAGGGTTCTTGTATATTATATCCTCATCTACTGCCTTCTGCAGGGAAGCGTGCAAAACTATCTTTATTGATTTTACTGTTCTTGAACTTAATCCGTCAGCTATATCACTTGGTCTTTTAGCATTTATCCTTCCATTTTCATATACATCCATTATATATTGCTGACAAATAAGTTTTGTTAAATCACTGAGACGGTATTTTCCAATATACGGATTTATATAACACTTTATGATAGATTCGTATCCCGATACTGTTTTTGGCTTTAAATATCCTTTGCAGTAATTTTCAATCCAAATGCTATTCCATTCCTCAAAAGTAGGGTTTTGGCAATCGGTATATCGACAAGCTTGTTTGTTGACACTCTTTTCCTTTTCTTCTATGAGTTTGTCGAGCTTCTTTTGGCACTCGGTCTTTTTTAAACTTGTAACGGTTTTATATTTGTTTTTTCCGTTTTCATCTTTACCAAGATATATTCGACCTTCCCATCTTCCATCTGTTCGTTTTCTTAAAGTTCCTGTTCCTTTAGCTCTTTTAGCCATAATATCATCTCCTTTGCAACACAAACAATATCACACTTCGCTTTGAATATCCAGCTAAATATGTGTTATTGGTTACGACCACTAAAAGCCCTTTGAACTTGTTTTTATCCAATCCTTAAACTCATCTCTTGGTACAACTTTTCTTCTTCCTAAAATAACACATGGAAAGGTCTTATCTGTATTGGCTATATCATATATTCTCGAAACAGACAATCCTACGGTTTCAGAAACATCTTTTATTGATAAAAACATAGGCATATCTTCATAGGAATTATATTTCATAGTGTTTCACCTTTCTTTGATCCAACATCCAAGCTTATTTCCATTGCTTTGTTTACTTCATTTAATTCATCTTCTTTAAGTACCCCTACATATTCACGAAGTCTGGATTTGTCAATAATCCTTATCTGCTCAAGAAGTATAATTGATTTTTTATTTAAACATGGGTTATCTATTAAAACATGAGTTGGCATAATCGTTTTGATTCTGCTTGTAATAGGAGCAATTATAGTAGTAGGACTGTAATAATTTCCTGTATCATTTTGAACTATTACTACCGGTCTAATTCCGCCTTGTTCGCTACCTATTGCAGGACTTAAATCAGCGTAATATATTTCTCCACGTTTTACTGTAGACATAATATTCCTCCTGTATGTAAAACGGCACAGACTGATTGTAGCAAATAGATATATCTGTTTAATGTCAGCCTGTACCATAAATTATAAAGTTGTTTTGCGTAACGTCATATTTGTCCACGACACCCCTGACAACATTGGGCATATAACAAACTAAGGCCGGTTAGCCTTATCATTGGAATCTCACCACTCCGAGGATCTCTCCGAGCTGCCCTCTTTGGTTGCGACGGTTTTATCACGCTCGACTTTTGACTGGACAGAAGTATCATTATACCCGTTATCTGTCATCGCATACCTATTGGAACCACCAATAGTTTAAAGTCAACAAGCAGAAAGTAAGAACTACTTTCTGCTGTACTTAAGCTGCTTGTCCCTGTTCTTCAGAAACAATAACGGGAAGGTTTTTGTTATAAGGTATATTAAGTTATAAAGGTTCAAATGAGATAAAAAGTCCTCTCGTATAGTAGGCAGCGAAAACCAATAAAAAGGGCAATTATTTTAAAAGTTTTTTTATTCTTGCAAATTTATACTTTATTGTCCTATATGGGATGCCCTTGAAATTTGCAATTTCTTTTAATGATAATCCTCTGAAAACTTTTAAATCGAGTAATTCCAATTCTTCGTCTGAAAGGCTTTTGATTTTTAAAATAAAATTGGGCGTATCTAATTCCTCAATCCACCAATATCTTGAATGATAATCTAAATCATCTTCAACGGTGAGAAATTTATCGCCGAATTTATGTAGCAACATAATTTCGTTACTTCCATCACCAATTTCTTGAGCATTGTTTTCTTCAAGGAATTCTTGTGTATGTAGAGCTTCTGTTCTTCGAAGCTTAAATGAATTCCAATCAAAGTTTCTTATTTCCATTATAGCCTTTTCAGTCATACCGGCTTGGCGGTATTCGATTTCAAGTTTTTCCCATTCTTCATCAAATTTTTTCTTTTCATAAGAATAATTAAATTTCATTATTAACCTCCGATTTTTGATTTTTAGTTTTTCAAAAATCGAAGATTACGGATATTTAGCTATATATGGTTGCCATAAGTTAATCATTGTTGTCCTTTCGTTTTTTCGTCAGAACAACATAAAAAGAGATCTGACGAAAAAATCGTCAGACCTCTTTATTTAATTAGTATGCAGTATATGTTCACCTTTGGATAACAGTTATCTTAAAAAATATATCCCGAAAGGGACATATT
>JBJEGN010000106.1:0-27960 GCA_051875105.1 Candidatus Gastranaerophilaceae bacterium | reverse complement strand
AGCGGGAGACGAGGCTCGAACTCGCGACATCCTCCTTGGCAAGGAGGCATTCTACCACTGAATTACCCCCGCATTTCTGCTTTGTTCCTTTATTATACATGCCCAAAAAAATTTTTCAAGCGGATAATTATATTTTTTTTAAGATATGTTATAATTATTTTTGTTTATTTTGGAGCCTCGTTTTGAATAACTATTTTAAAACTATTAGTATTATTGATTTTGAGCTTTCTCAAATTGATATTTCTATCAAAAAAATTATTTTGAAAAACCAAAATTTTTTATCGGAAACCTTTCTGAAATATATTCTTTCAAACTCTAAAAAAATTCGCTCCGCACTAACAATTCTTCTATTAAAAGCCTCCGGTGAAAAAATTTCCGGTGATATTATCTCCCTTTGTGCCTTGATAGAATTAGTTCACAATGCTTCTTTAATACACGATGATATCATTGATAATTCTGTTTTGAGAAGAAATTTACCCTCTCTTAACCAACAATTCGACAACAAAACTGCTGTTATTGCCGGTGATTTTTTACTTTCCCTGATTTTTGATACTTTATGCGAAATCAATAATCCCAATGTTACTAAAATATTCTCAAATACTGTCAAAAATCTTTGTTTAGGAGAAATTTCGCAAATAGAAAATAAAAATAAAATAATCTCTTTCGAAAAATACATTGAAAAAACAGAACAAAAAACTGCTGCTCTTTTTGAATGTGCCGTATCATCAGCTTTTTTGATAAAAAATCAACTTCAAAAAATTGATATTGTTGAAAATTTCGCCAAAAATTTCGCAATAGCCTTTCAAATAAAAGATGACCTCGATAATTTTACAAAAAATGAACAAGATAAACCATCAAAAAATGACTTTTTAAACGGAATATTAACAGCCCCTGTGATTTTTTACTCACAAAATTATCCGGTTGAAAATTTAGACATTGAAACTTTTGAAAAAATTACCAATTCCTTTGCAATTCAACAAACCAAAAAACTATATTCATCTTTTTCCGCTAAAGCTATTGATTTACTCGAATATTTTTCGGATAATCAATATAAACAAGCCCTTATCGGTTTGTGCAAGCAGTTTATGGCACAATAAAGGCATTTGATTATGAAATTTGATAAAGAAACTTTAAAAAGTTGGGGCAAGGAAACTCTCGATACAGTTGTTTTTGTTATTGTAGCGGTAATTATTATAAGATTTTTTCTCGGAGAAATCCGTTGGATTCCATCTCTTTCTATGTATCCTACATTAGATATTAAAGACAGGATTTTTGTTGAAAGACTCACAAGGTTTTATGATACACCAAAACGTGGTGATATTATGATTTTTTATCCGCCGTCAACAGAACTTTCTTATGATGCTTGGTCTTTATTTAAAAGACTTACCGGATTTGGCTGCACAGATATTGCTTTTATCAAACGTGTAATCGGTATGCCGGGTGACAAATACGAAATTAAACCTGATAAGACAGGTATTTACCACGTTTATATCAATGATAAGGTACTTGAAGAAGATTACGTTAAAAGCGATTATTCTGAATGTAATGCTGACATGAATTGTGGGCCTGCAATTATTCCGGAAAAACATTATTTGATGTTAGGTGACAATCGTGGAAATTCTGAAGATGGTCGTTATTGGGGGCTTTTGCCACAAGACCGCTTTATAGGACGTGCTAAATTCAGATTTTGGCCGCTTACAAGAATTAAATATTTTGAACACAAAACTTACGATAACATTGATTAATATTTCTTTTGTTTTTGATTTATCAATTTAAAAATGATATAGTTTCTTTATGGACGGATTTTTAAAACGAAAAACATTAAAAATATTATTTTATACAATATTGTTTTTCGGAGCATTATCAATGATTTTGCCCTTTTTATTTATGCTAACTTTATCTGTTTCTCCGGAAAATCAAATTTTTTCGTTTCCGCCAAAATTTATTCCCTCAAGTATAACTTTTGAAAATTACAAAAGTATTTTCACGACAATTCCGCTAAAACAATACTTTCTAAACAGTTTTATCATCTCGGCGGTGACAACTTTCGGGCAGGTGATAATTTCGGCTATGGCAGGATATGCTTTTGCAAGATTGAATTTTAGGTTTAAAGAACCGCTCTTTATAATAATTTTGATAACAATGATGATTCCGCCTCAAGTCAACATTATTCCGCTTTTCTTTGTTATGAGAGAATTAAATTGGACTGATACTTATCAGGCAATGATTTTACCCGGAATGTTCGGCGGCTTTGGCGTTTTTATGATGCGTCAATATTTTAAAATGTTGCCAAAAGACCTTGAAGATGCCGCTAAAATCGACGGCTGCGGAGCTTTCGGAACATTTTTCAGAACAGCACTACCGCTTGCGGCTCCGGCAATTGCTTCTCTTGGCATTTTCACTTTTATAACATCATGGAATGCTTTTATGTGGCCTTTAATCGTTACTGTTTCGGATTCTATGCGAACATTACCTGTAGGACTTGCTTATTTAAAATCGGGCTACAGAGAAGTCTTAATGTGGGGAGAACTATGTGCTTATTGTGTAATTTGTTGTACTCCTGTCATTATCTTATTCCTTATTGGAAGAAAATACTTTATTAATGACATTATGAGCGGTGGAGTTAAGGAATAAATTTTTTTCGATAAACTTTTGTTTATTAATATAAATGATTAAAAACTTTTAAATATTAATTTTTGCATGTATAATAATCTTGATTATTAAATATACTGTCAGAAAAATATGAAAAATTTTAAAATCAAAAAATTTTGCAAATACGAAATTTTCAATAAACAAGTAATAATATTAGTTCTTTTTATACTTTTTATTATTTCTGTTTTTAATTATTTAATAAATCCTTATAACATATTTAAACAAAGGTTTTTACCCGATACTTTTTTGAAAGCTGATGCAAAAATTCAAGAAAGATTAACAAAACCAATAGGCCTGAAATTCGACAAAAGAAAAATAGATACTATTTTTATAGGTTCATCAAGAGTCGATTTATGTATTGATAAAAACGATTATAAATCTTTGACAAACAAAAACGCTGAAAATATTGCAATTGGCGGAGTTTTTCCTTCTGAAATTATTGAAATGATAGACATTACAAAAAAAATTCATCATGAGATAAAAAATGTCTTCGTTGGTATAGATTTTGAATATTTCACAGGTGCGGAACAGGAAGACGATAACAGAGTAAAAATAACTAATAATCCCAAACTCAGCACATCAGAATTTTGTACATCTTTACTATCTATAAATACAACGGGAACAAGTTTTTGGACAATTTTCAAAAATTTATTTTTATCAAAGCAAAGAACATATTATTCTTCCGGAGTAAAATTTGTTTTTGTTAATGATAATATTTCACAGGAATTTCAAAATACAGTAACAGAATATACCTCAAAATATGAAAAATACTACGTAGATGAAGAAAAAATAAATAGTCTTGTTCTCTATTTAAAACAGCTTGAAAAAGACAATAAAAACGTAAAACTTTTCATAATGCCGACTCATGTAACTTTGCAAAAATTACTTTATAATTCTAATCAAACTCAAAATTATAATTACGTTAAAGAGGAATTATCAAGATATTTTGAAATATATGATTTCAATTATCCAAATGAATATACAAAAGAAACTGTAAAACCCGATATGAAATATTTCTTTGACGGTTCACATGCAACACATTATTTGAGCAAAATAATTATTTCCGATTTATTATCTGATAAACCTAATTTAGCAAGAAAAATAACAAAAAATAACGTCAAACAAATAAATAATTTGTTTGTTCAAGATATTAAAAATTATGAGGATTTAAACAATGTTATTTAATTCGATAGAATTTTTATTCATATTTTTACCGATAACATTCATTGTTTATTTCTTATTGAATAAATTAAAATTAATAAAAATCGCTGTAGGCTGGCTCGTCTTTGCATCTTTGTATTTTTATTCTTATTGGAAAATTGATTATTTACCGTTAATTTTATGTTCTATGGTATTCAATTATTCAATCGGCTACACACTTACCCATGAAAAAATGAAAATAGACAGAAAATTACTGTTAATATTCGGTATTACAAGTAATATATTGCTTCTCGGATACTTTAAATACTTTGATTTTTTAATAAATAACATCAACTACGTACTTCATACAGGTTTTGATACATTAAAAATTGCATTACCTTTAGGAATAAGTTTTTTCACATTTACACAAATTGCATACCTTGTCGATGCTTACAAAAGAGAAGTTAAAGAGTATGATTTTTTAAATTACGCATTATTTGTCACATATTTTCCACATTTAATAGCAGGGCCAATTTTGCACCATAAAGAAATGATGCCCCAATTTGCAAACTTAAGAAAAAAATTTATTAACCATAAAAATATATCTATCGGACTGTTTCTTTTATCTATAGGCTTATTTAAAAAAGTTATAATAGCTGATAATTTATCACCTTTTGTTCAATCAGTTTTTGACAATCCAAATATAGTAACCTTTGCAGAAAGCTGGATAGCAAGTTTATCATATTCATTCCAATTGTATTTTGATTTTTCGGGATATTGTGATATGGCATTAGGTATCGGATATTTGTTTAATATCTATTTACCTATAAACTTTAATTCTCCCTACAAGGCAGACAGCATTCAAGATTTTTGGAGAAGATGGCATATTACATTATCAAGATTTTTGAGAAACTATATTTACATTCCCTTAGGAGGAAACAGAGCCGGTGAATTTAAAACTTATCGAAATTTATTTTTAACTTTTTTAATCGGTGGAATTTGGCATGGCGCAAATTGGACCTTCATAATATGGGGTGTATTACATGGTCTTGTAATATGTATTCATAGATTTTGGAAAAAATTTAATCTCAAAATTAATCATATTTTATCAGTATTTTTGACTTTTATGTTTATAAACTTTACTTGGATATTCTTCCGCTCTGAATCAGTTAATAGAGCTGTTGAAATATTAAAAGGGATGATTGGTTTAAACGGAATGCTCCCTATTGAAATAGATAAAATGAGGTTTGCTTTTCAAGGTAATTCTGTTAAATTAAGTATATTTTTATTTGTAACCTGCATAATTTTTGCATTCTTCACAAAAAATTCAAATGAAATAACAGAAAAATTTAAACCTGATAAAATAACAACCTTTATTACAATTACATTATTTATTGTATCCATTTTGTCTTTGAATAAAGTTTCAGAATTTTTATATTTCCAATTCTAATAATAAATATAAATTAAAAAAGCGAGTTCGAAAAAATTCGAACTCGCTTTGTCTTTCTTCAATCTTAATAACAAAAATTATTTATCATTAAGTGCTGCAACACCAGGAAGAACTTTTCCTTCGATAAATTCTAAAGATGCACCACCACCTGTTGAAACATGTGTAAAGTCTTCAGCATTACAGAATTTCTTAGCTGCGGAAACTGAATCGCCACCGCCAATTACTGATGTAGCACCATTCTTTGTAGCTTCTACAATTGCTTTAAGAATTGCTTTTGTACCTTCTGAAAATGCCGGTGTTTCAAATGCACCTACAGGTCCGTTCATAAGGATTGTTTTTGAGCTTTTTACTACTTCTTCAAATGCCTTTTGTGATTTCGGTCCTGCATCTACACCTTCAAATCCGTCAGGAATATTATTGATATCTACAACTTTGTTTTCACCGTTACCTGAAAAATCATTTGTTACTAAAACATCTGTTGCCATTACTAATTTAACACCTTTATCAGCTGCTTTCTTTTCAATAGCTTTTGCAACTTCAAGTTGATCATCTTCACAAATTGAATTACCGATTTTTCCACCGTTTGCTTTTACGAATGTATAAGCCATACCGCCACCGATAATCAAATTATCAACTTTATCAATCAAGTTTTCCAAAACACCGATTTTTGATGAAACTTTTGCACCACCAACTACAGCTGTGAAAGGTCTTGTCGGGTTATCAAGTGCTTGTGACAAACATCTGATTTCTTTTTCCATCAACAAACCTGATACTGCAGGTGATAAAAGTTTTGCAACTTTTGCTGTTGATGTATGATTTCTGTGTGCTGCACCAAATGCATCATTTACATAAAAATCACCAAGTTTTGCAAGTTCTTCCGCAAATGTCATATCGTCATCTTTTGCTTCTTCTGCTTTGTAATAACGAATGTTTTCAAGTAATGCTACTTGTCCGTCTTTTAAATCAGCTAATTCTTTATCAGCACCTTCGCCAATAGGTGATTTCACAAATTTAACTTCTTCACCTAAAACTTTTGACATGTATTTTGCAACAGGTTCCAATGACAAATCTGCAAGAGTTTGTCCTTCTTTTAATTTTTGAGGTCTGCCAAGATGAGCCATCAAAATAATTTTTGCACCCTTATCTTTCAAAAATTTAACCGTCGGCAATATTGCTTGAATTCTTGTATCGTCAGTTACATTCTTATCTTTGTCCAAAGGAACATTAATATCTACTCTGACTAATGCTCTTTTGCCTTTAACGTCGCCTAAATCTTTTACTGATTTTTTCATCGTCTTTCTCCTTTATATCACCGTTGCCCCTTTTTCTTCAGGGTCAAACGTCGTTATCTGATACTTTATGTCCAAATCATACCATATTCTATGTACAATTGTCTTTACATTTTCTATATTATCACCATCGGTTATTACCGCAAGTGTCGGACCTGCTCCGCTTAAAACACAGCCTAAAACATTCTTTTCTCCACTTAATTCCTTTATTATCTCAGGCATCCCCGGAATTAACTTTTCCCTGTAAGGCTGATGTATTCTATCTTTTAATGCACTTCTCATTATATCAGCGTTATGATTTGATATCGCTGTTATAAGTTGTGCTGATTTCTGTATATTATAAACAGCATCTTTAAAAGCAACTTCTTTCGGTAATACTGAACGTGCAAGTTCTGTCAATAATTTGTAATCAGGGATACAAACACTTATCTTCCAATCTTTACACCAGTTCATTTTTTCATATAAAACATGCCCGTCATCTTCAATAGATGCAACAACAAAACCGCCGACTAAAGCCGGTGTTGTATTATCAGGATGACCTTCTACAGATGCTGCAATATCAACTATATCTTGTTTATTCAAAGGCTTACCGTTCAACTCATTAGCACCTATTAATGCACCTGAAATAACTGAAGCACTGCTACCTAAACCTCTTGCTATCGGAATATTTGTTTCTACGTTTACTTCATAGCCGCACATTTTTGTATTGGTTTTTTCATGAAATTTTTTTAACGACTGAAAAATTATATTTTTTTCATCAACGATAAAAGTTCTAACATCACCTTTTTCATCAATTATAACTTTAACTTTATCATCATCAGACTTTGAAATGTTAATGTAATTGTATAAAGGAAAAGCAATCCCTGCACAATCAAAACAAGGTCCTAAATTTGCACTTGATGCCGGAGCTTTAATTCTTATTTTCATCGTTTTCCCTTACTATAATTATGATTTTAAAGGCATAATCAAACAAATATAATCATCATCACTAACAGGTCTGAATACTACCGCTGATTGATTTCCGTTAAAACCTATCGAAGCATATTCACTGTCAATCGTTTTAATAAATTCCAACATATATTTATAGTTGAAAGATATAGTAAACTCATTACCCTCATAATCTGATTCAATTATATCTTCTGATGCACCTGAATTAGGTGTTTCCGATTTTAAACATAACTTTCCGTCAGTCAAAATGCACTTGATAACATTGGTTCTGTCATTAATCAAACAAGAAACTCTGTCTATTGCATTATTTAATTCATCCTTTTTAACTTTAACAACTGTTGCTGTTGATTTCGGAATTAATTGTTGATATTGAGGATATTGTCCTTCTAATAACTTTGATACAATAGTATAACTTTCAGCTCTGAAAGCTATTTTTGAACCTTTAATAATAAGAGAAACTTTATCTTCACTAACAATTGAAGAAACTCTTAAAAATTCATTCAAAGTTTTTGAAGGAATAACAATTTTTGCCTCTTTAGAATTTTCATTTGTAATATTTTCACAAATTCTTGTAAGTCTGTTACCATCTGTAGCAGCCATTTCAAGACTATTGCCTTCAATTTTGCAAAATACACCGCTTATAATATTTCTGTTTTCGTAAGTTGCTGCCGCATAAACTGTATATTTTATTGATTTTATTAAAGGATTTGTTTCTATATTTATTGCTTCTTCTTTAGCAAAATCTTCATCAACACTAACTGTTTTAGGGAATTCTTCTGCTGATATTCCAATCAAGTCAAATTTTGAATTTCCGCATTTTACAGTAACTACGTTATTATCAGGATTTAATGAAAATTCTATTACTTTATCAGGTAATTTTGATACAATTTCAAGAATTTTTTTTGCGGGAAGTGTAATTTTACCATCTTCTTGAACTGATACAGTCATCTTTGTCATTATGGAAATATCTAAATCTGTTGCTGTTAATTTTACTGTATTAGTATTTTTATCAGCTTCAAATAATATATTAGAAATTACAGGTTGTATACCTCTTAATACTGTTATTTTTTCTACGACTCTGATTTTGTTTAAAAGTGATTCTTTATCAGTTGTGAAAATCATTAATTTATTCCCTTTTATTTTTTATACTTTTATAAGACATTATTTATATATCTGTTAATATTATAATATAAAAATATTAATAACAATAATAATGTTTAGAAAAATTGTAGAAAACTTTAAAAAACATTATCTTTATTGATTTTTATTATTGTTCAAAACTTTTTTTTAAGAGTTCAAAAACTTTGAATTTTAGACAATAGTATATGAATAATTTTTATGGTTTATATTTTAAACAAATTTTCTACAATATTTTAGAAAAGTTTTCTACATAGTTTTCTACATTAAAAGGCATGGAAATCTGATATTATACCAAAAACATGAGGCATGGAAACATGCCTGCTTATTGTTTTTTAAGTATTGTAAAAATTTAATCTTATAATTTGCCAAAAAGTTGTAGGACTTACTATGTTCAAAACTTTTTTCTAATTTTTATATCAATGTTCAAAAATAGAAATAAAAATTTTTATGAAAACAACTTTTCATTAATTGTTAAAATTTTTTCATTTGCATTAAAAGTGCAATTTGCTCCTATTGGAAGAGTGAATTTATCTTTTTCGTGAGAGATTAAAAAATTATTTGCAGTCGGAATTTTTAAATCCGAAGAAATTTCTGTCAACAATTCCCTGACATAGTTTTTCTTGTCAACATCGGTAAATTGACCGACAACCAATCCTTTTAGGTTGTTTTTAAATTTATTAATGTTTAAAAGTTGAGTAAACATTCTATCTATTTTATAAGCCGGTTCATTAACATCTTCGACGAAGAAAATCAAATCTTCATCAGGTATAAAGTCCAAACCAGTCATAGAAGCTATTGTTGCTAAATTTCCTCCCCATAAAGTTCCGTTTGTTTTACCTTCATAAATAGTATTTCCATTTTCTGATGAAAATTCGAGTTTTTCGTTGGTTGAAAGAGTTTTAAAAAATGAATTAACTGTGAATTCTGATTTTTCCATTTGACCGAAATCACCTGATGCCATTCCGCCATGAAAACAAATCATGCCCGTATTTTTGTAAATCATAAGCAACAGAGCAGTAATATCCGAGTAACCGCAAATAATTTTAGGATTTTTTGCAATAAGTTTATAATCCAAATAAGGAATAATTCTCAAAAGTCCGTAACCGCCTCTTGTACAAACTATTGCATCAATGTTTTTATTTATGAAAAAATTATGAATTTCATCTATTCTTTCTTTATCTGAACCTGCCATGTATCGAAAATTTTTATAAGATGTTTGAGAAACAATTGTTTTATAGCCGAGATTTTGAAAATATTTTGCAGCATTTTCAACTGCCGTAATATCTCTAATATTTCCTGAAACAGATAAAAGACCTATAGTGTCACCTTTTTGCAATTTTTTAGGTTTAATTAAGTTCATAAAGAATTTTTTTTCCATATTTTTAGTTTATAATACCAATAGTATCACTTTTGAAAAATCGGAGCAAATCATTGAGTAAAAAATACATTCCGTTATATACCAAATACAGACCAATGGTTTTTGCCGATATTACAGGTCAAGACAGCACCGTAAAAGCACTTTCTAATGCTATAAAAACAGGAAGAATAATGAATGCTTACTTGTTTTGCGGTCCGAGAGGAACAGGTAAAACTTCATCAGCAAGAATTTTTGCAAAATCTTTGAATTGTGAAAACGGTCCTACAGTTACTCCTTGCGGAAAATGTCCCGGATGTCTTGATGTTATAAATTCGACTTCAGTTGATGTTATTGAAATTGATGCTGCAAGTAATCGTTCAGTTGAAGATGCAAGAAATATTCTTGAAAAAGTCCAATATGCACCATTAAACGGTAAATACAAAATTTATATAATAGACGAAGTTCACATGTTAACAACTGAGGCTTCAAATACTTTATTAAAGACTCTTGAAGAACCGCCTGAAAATGTTATTTTTATTCTTGCAACTACAGAATCTCATAAAGTTCTTGAAACGATTGTATCAAGATGTCAAAGATATGATTTTAGAAGAATTACAACAGAAGATATAGTTAAAAGGCTTAGATTTATTGCAGAATCAGAAAAAATCGGAATTACGGATGAAGCTCTTTTTTCAATTGCAAAAAATACGGCAGGCGGAATGCGTGATGCTGTTTCTCTTTTAGACCAATTAAGTGTTTTAGGTCAAGATAAAGATATTACGATTGATGATGTTGATGAAATTTTAGGCAGAATTTCTTACGATACAACTTTTGAAATTGCTGAATGTATATTGAATTCAGATACGGAATCGGCTTTAAAATTATTAAATGAAATTCATGATAAAGGAAATGAACCTTCAAGAATTTTGACTGCTTTAATACAATATTTTAGAGATATGTTGATTTTAAAATCTTGTTCTGATAAGAATTTGATTTTTTCTATGACAAGAGTAAATGAAGGTATTTTTGATAAATTAAAAAAGCAATCTGAAAAATTTGACAATCAGACCTTAATTTGGCTTGAAGACAGACTTTCTTATCATTTTGAAAAATTGAGATACAATACAAATAAATATATGTGGACAGAACTTTGTATTATAGATTTAACAAGTATTTCCAAAGTTCCGACGGTGGCAGAATTGACAGAGAGGGTCAAAATTCTCGAAGAAAAATTAAATTTAGAAAATTTGACAACCTCATCAAAAATAAATTCTTTTAAAACTCCAATAATTCCGGCACAGAGAGCTGCTGTTATATCTTCTTTTAAAAAAGAGAATATAAAAAATACTGATGATAATAAAATTTTTGATAATAGTGAAAAAGGTGATTCTTCAATTGAAGAGGATAAAACTTTTGAAAAAGCAGAAGTTGTAGATGACCATCAAAATATGGCAGTTGAAGAAAATAAAACAGACATTGTTGAAATTGCTTCTGATGAACAAGATAAATATTCAATATCTGATGAAGAGGCAGATTGGCGACAGATTACGGCAGAGATAAAAGGTCCTGCAAAGTTTTTCTATTCTCAAATTGCAACATTGGTAGAATTAAATAAGCATAAAATTGTATTAGCTTTTTCTAATGAAAGTGGTGCAAAATCGGCTAATGATGCTTCTAAGAAAAAATTATTACAAGATGCGGCTTGTAAATATTTTGATGTTGCTTCAATCCAGATAGAAATTAAAGTTGGGGATGTTCCTTCAAAAAAAAAATCTGAAAAAATAAGTTCCGTAAGTTTTTCGGATAATAATCATGAACATAATTTTCATCCTCAAAAGCCTGTAATTTCTAATTTTTCTAAAGAAGAAAAGAAAGAAGAAAATCAAAAAACAGAATCATTTGAACAACCAAATGTTAATAACTGCAATTCTCAAGACGAAAGTTTTTTTGAATCAAATGAAACCTTAGACTTAGCGGATGATTGTAATGATGTTTATGAAAATTTACAAGACATAAAAAAAATAGACTACAATGATATTTCTGATACTGCGAGAAATATTGTAGAGCTTTTTGGCGGAAAAATAATAGATTAAAAATTATCTGTTTTTAATGGCTCTTTGAATATCTCTATTTTGACTTTTTTTAGCTAAATCATCACGTTTATCATATAATTTTTTACCTTTTGCAAGAGCTATTTCAAATTTAGCAAAACCGTTTTCAATGAAGAGTTCAAGCGGAACGATTGTGTATCCTTCTTTTTTAATTTTGCCGAGCATTTTTAAAATTTCTTTTTTATTAAGGAGTAATTTTCTTTTTCTTTCCGGGTCTTTGTTATATCTGTTTCCCTGTTCGTAAGGACTTATATGACAAGAATACAACCAAACTTCACCATCTTCTATTTTTGCAAAGCTGTCTTTTAAATTTACACTACCTTTTCTGACTGATTTAATTTCTGTTCCAAACAGCACAATTCCCGCCGTATATTTTTCGAATATATGGAAATCATGAAAAGCTTTTCTGTTTACTGTAATTGTTTTCTTAGTCATAAACGGATTATAGCAGTAAAAACGATTTATGAAAAGTTATTTATTTATGTTTTTATAGATATTAACAACTTGTTCTTCTGTTTTTTGGAAGCCATCGACTTTATGAACGAGTTTATATCCATGAGCAACGATTAAATTGGGGTTATGATAGCAACGGGAAGCTGTTATTTTGTAATCAGGTTCTGTTAACCATTTCAAATTTTCTTCTATTTTGTTAACAAAAAGGCATTTTGCAAAGACAGAATTATCAAATTCATAGAATATTTCGTTACCATCCGAGCCATCATTATATTTTGTAATGGCATTTCTATATTTTTGAACCTCTTTTATGTCTGAATTTTTTTGTACATTTGGAATTAAAATATAGTCATATTTTTCCCAATCAATATCTTTTTCGTCAGTTGTTTCAAGCAATTTAAAATCAACGTGATAATTTTCGTTTTCTGAATGTTTAGGAAAATAAACATTTTGCCCGGAAGAAGCGAAATATAAAATATTAATTTTTTTATTATCAGATTTTGTTAATTTTACAATTTTACATGCGGGAGAGTCTTCGAAAAAGTTTATATTGGCACAAACTATTTTTTCTTTAAAGGATTCTATAGTCGGATTTTTGTAAAAAACGTATAGAAGTTGTAAAGATAAACGTCTTTCATAAAAATAGTAACCAAATGTTAAAAAGTAAATCATTATGACAGAAACAAATATTTTAAATTTATCTCCTTTTTTGCGATAAAACATATAAATTAAGACAGGGGAAGCCAAAGCAACAAATGTCATAATAAATCTTATACTAAAAATCATGTAAATAAGAGAAGAAGATAAAACAATAACATTTATGAGAAAACCGGTTGCTACCAGAGCTAAGAAAAATCTTTTTCTGTTTTTTTTATAATTTTTCAAAGCTATAATCAAAGCCGGTATAAAAATAAGAAGACCTAAAATGCCTAAACCGCTCATGTTGTCAAAATTATTTCCCATGCGAAAGAAATTTACATCTAAAGATGTCGAGTTTATATCAGGCTGAATACCGAGTAAAGCTATTAAAATCATTGAAAAAGCTGAAACAAGCCTCCAGATTTGAACACTAAACGGAAATCCGGAAAAATCAATAAAAGACGAGGAAAATCTTATAATATTGGCGACAAATCCTTGAAAACCTCCTCTAAATCGGTGCATTTCAGCCGCATTGGCAGAAGTTAAAGGGTTTGAGTAATCCAAATAATTTAAAACGTAATTATAGCAGCCAAAAAACAAGAAATGTATTAATAAAAAACCGCAGCAGATTAATAAAGGTTTGTAAAAATCTTTTTTCTTATATGAATAAGAAATACCGGCACATATTATTAAAAAAGCAGGAGCAATTTGTAAAGATGTAGTTTTTGTCCCTATAGCAAGTGCATAGAAAAGGGCTGCAAAACAATATTGTATGTTTGAATTTGTTTTAATTCCTTTTAAAAATAAGAATAATGATGCTAAAATTAAAGCTGCAATTGTAATATTGGTTTCCGTTCCTGTTATTGCAAACATAACATTATGCATTGTGGTAATTGAAAAAACTGCCCATAGAGTTAATCTCATAGGGATTTTTAACTCTTTTAAAAAACCTCTTAAAGCAGTAAGTAAAAGGAGGTATGAAAGAAAAGAAAACAGTCTTACAAAAATATCACTTTTTATAAAAGAATAAGCCCAAAAGTAGAATATTTCAGAGTTAATAGGCATAATGGTCGCTCTGACATCAGAAATCGTAAAGTGGTTTAAATTGTGAAAATCGTACCAAAAAGGCAATCTTGCTATATGATACGTAAAAGCATCTTCATCATGAGCAGGAACGAAATACATAAAAATCAAAGAACCCAAAAGGTAGATTAAAAAAGCAATTCCTATGTATTTAAGCCATTTATCGTTTTTAAAGGCTATTTTTATTTTGTTAAACTCTTCATCTATTTCCTCTTTGAAATCAGGCTTTTTGCCAAATTTTTTGTATAAAACGGAAAGTATTATAAAGACTAAAACATTTATTGAAAGTACGTTTAACGGTTTTATTGCGGAAAATAAGGATAATATTTCATAAGTTAAAACTACTTGGGCAAAAAGAATACTTGCAAAAAAGCAAATTGCATTGTAGATTTTTTTGTTTTCAAAAATCAATGTTAAAAAAGCAGATGAACAAACTGTTAAAAATACTGATATTAATAATAAAAAAGCCATATAAAACCTCTTTTCAAAAGGATTATATCATAAAATTATTCAGTTTTTATAACAATAACAGAAGCAAGAGCGTTGCCGTTTCCATGAGAAAGACTTAAACGAAATTTTAAACTTTCAAAACCTTTTTTTAAAATTGAAACTTGAGGAACACCTTTATCAGTGTTTGTAATTTCAATGTCAGAATAGTTTATGACGTTTATATTGAGTGAAGATAAGGCTTTGTATACAGCTTCTTTTGCACTAAATCTGACAGCAAGATGTTGTGCCGGCAACCTGTGAGAAAAACAGTATTCTATTTCTTTTTGTGAAAAAACTCTTTTTACAAGGTCGTCATTAGCCGAATATTTTTCAAATCTTTGAATATTTTCAATATCGACACCTGTAGAAATATCATCAAAATTCATAGAGAAACTCCTTTTAAAAAATAGAAAATTTTACTTCCAAAAAGAAAAACCCCGATTAAAACAGTGGAACAGGAAGCTATACATACAGCTGCAGCAGCTAAATCTTTTGCCATACCTACAAGTTTAGAAAATTTATTTTTATAAACAGCATCAAGAGTAAATTCTATTGCCGAGTTAAATATTTCAGCAACTAAAACTAATGTTATAGCAAAGATAAGTATACAAAGTTCTAATATAGAAAAATTGAGTAAAAACGCTGTAAATATGGTGATAGATGCCATTATTAACTGTCTTATAAAATTTTTTTGTGATTTTATCGCTAAAAGAACTCCTCTGCGAGCATAGGAGAAACTTTGGAAAAAGTTTGTTTCAGAGTATTTAGACATTTAAAATATCCTTGATTTTGTTTTGAGTTTTCACAACAAAATTATAGTCATCTTCTGTTTGATGGTCAAAACCCAAAAGATGAAGCATTCCATGTGCAGCAATAAGTCTTGACTCGTCTTCTGTAGTAACGTTATTTTGAGCGGCTTGCTCTTTAATTTTGTCAAGAGATATTATTATTTCTCCGAGATTTATTTCTCCGTCTAAAATAAAAGAATCGTCTGAATCAGCAAAAATAGCGAAAGTAATAACGTCTGTCGGTCTGTCAATATTTCTGTATTCTTTGTTTATTCTGTGTATTTCTTCGTTATTGCAAAGAACTATATCAAAAACAAGAGTGTTATATTTTTTATTTTTAAGACAGTAATTTTTTTTAATTTCAGATAAAGTCAGCATATATTCACACATTTTCTTGACATCATTGTGAAAACTGACTTCATCGAAGGGGAATTCTTCATAAATATTTTCAATAAATATGTTAATTATTTTTTTCATTGTCTGGCTTCAAATTTTCAGGAAGAATTTTATCAGTCGGAATTACGTTTGTTTTAGCTCTGTTTTCAAGTTCTTCCAAAATGTTATCGTGATATTTAATTCTTTGGTGATGAATAGCTCTTAAAGATTTTCCGAAAGTTTCAGCTATTATTTTGAGGTCTTTAAGAGAAAGGGGACATTCAGAGAGTTGACCATCATTTAATTTTTCAACGATTAATTTGTTGATAAATTTTTCAAGCCCTTCTTGTGAATATTCTTTAAGAGTTCTTGATGCAGATTCAACCGTATCTGCAATCATAACAATGGCTGTTTCTTTTGTTTGAGGTTTAGGACCGGAGTATCTGAATTTTTCTTGATCAACATTGTCCATACCTTCTTGTTGAACGGCTTGTGTGTAAAAATATGATGCTAAGGTCGTTCCATGATGTTGAGCGATAAAGTCTTTTATGATATCGGGCAGTTTGTATTCGTCAGCAAGTTCAAGACCATCTTTAACGTGAGAAATAATGACCATTTTGCTTAATCTTGGATTGAGTTTACAATGAGGGTTTTCAATGCCGTAATAATTTTGGTTTTCTATAAAGAAAAGAGGTCTTTTAAGTTTTCCGACATCATGATAAAGAGAACCGACACGAGCGAGAGCGGCATTTGCCCCAATTGCTTCAGCGGCAGCTTCAGCAAGAGTTGAAAGCATCATTGAGTGAGAAAAAGTTCCCGGAGCCTCAAATTGAAGACGTTTTAACAGCGGTTGATTTGCATCACCAAGTTCAGCTAAACCGTAAGGAGTAATTATGCCTGATAAACCTTCAAGTAAAGGAAGCATTCCGAGTGCAAAAATTCCACTGAAAAGACAATTTACAAAACCAAAAACGAGGTCAGGAACGAACCATTTTGTTGCCATGTCAGTTAAGCATAACTGTAAAAGATATAGTGCTAAAATACAAAGCAGCATTACTATTGAAATTTCAAGACCGACTTTAATGAGTTGAAATCTTTTCATAAAATTAATTTTAGATGTGCAAATAGCCGTAAAGAAAGCAACTATTATGAAAACGGAAATTCTTCCGGCAGAAAGCCAAAGAGCGGACGTAATCATAACTGTCAAAATGACAGAGATAAAAAATGCTGTTCTTGGGTTTGTGAACACTGACAACATAATTACAAAAGCAGGTATCGGTAAAAGATAAATAGACCAATCCGGAGGAATAATAACCGCAATAAATGTCAGCATCAATGATAGAATAGTTATTACGGAAATATGTTTTTTGTTTAAAAATTGCTTGTCGAACAATGCAAGGTAGTTATAGATTGCAAAAATTCCGATAACAAAGATAGCAAAAATACCTGCAACACCTTTGCCGTTAATTTGAACTATACTGTAACCGGCTTTTAGAAGGGCATCTTTTTTGACTTTAGTAATTCTTTCACCTTGAGAGATTATTTTATCCCCTTTTTCGAAAACTACTCTTATCGGAGCAACGGAGTCAGATGCATTCTTTTTTGCCGTTTCAGTCGCAACTTCGTCCAAAACCATGTTAGGAACAATGACCTGTTCAAGCAAACAATCAATGAGTTTAATTTGGTTTCTTGTTGTTTCAGCATCTGTGTTTTTAGCGATAATCTTTGCGATATTGTTGTCATAGATATCTTTTTCCGTAATTCCTTGAGCAAGAACACGACGAAGAGTTGACTTAGCTTTTGTAAAAAGAACATTATTTGTTTCCTTGTCGGAATTCAGGAAGAAAGCTGCAAGATAATCTTCTTTTTCGTCATCATTCAAATCAAAAAGAGCAAGGAGTCTTGCGTGTTTTTCGCTGAAGGTGCCTTCAGAAGATTTAATTTGGTACATTGAAACGATAAGATTATCAAAATCATTGATAATAAACATATCTTCAGCGGGCCGCATAACAGGGTCGAGTTTTTGAGCAAGTTCTTTTCTTCTTTGTTCTGTTTTGAAAGTGTCGACGACTTCAATGGTTTTTTCTGCAAAGACATCGTGTCTTGCTATGTTATTTTCATCGATTAAGCTTCTGAAAAAGAAATGTTTTGAAGCGAGAAGCAGCGTAAACACTAAAGCAAAGCCGAGAAGTAATAATGTGTTTTTTAAAGAAGTTGATGTAAAAAATTTTATATATTCAGGTTTATTAACCTCTAACTTACTATTTACCATAGTTTTTGCCGAGTACGGCTCCTTAATAATTTAATAAAATACTTAATCGTATTTTTACACATAAATGCTGAAAATGCAACTTTTGGCAACAATTTGATATTTTGAAGATATAATTATATAATACGAAATAAAAGAGGGATATGAATAAAATTTTCAAATATATAAAAATATTCTTATTTGTGTTGATATTGTTCATATTAACCGATATTTTTTATGTTTTTTGTTTACCGAAGGTTGTGGATGTAGGTGAGTTGACCAGAAAAGTTTCTTGTATTTTGCAAGATAAAGCAGGAATGTCTTTTTTTGTTAAAAATCCGGAAATTAAAACATATTTTGATTTTTCAATATCTTTGAGTGCAGATAAAATTTCTGTTTTGAACAATAGGGAGAAAGATATATTTTCTGTGGAAAAAACATTTGTAAAAATTCAGCCATTGAGAATGTTTTTTAAAGAGTTAACAATCAAGGAATTTAGAGCAAGAAATGTAGAGTTTAATATTTCAGAGCTTGATAAAGGCTTGTTTGAGAAGCTTTTAAAGAAAGACAGAGAAATGTTTTTTGATATAAAAGCCGATAAATCTAAGGTTGAAACGGACGGATACAGAATTTATTATTATGATGAAGCAAGGAAAAAAGATATTGTATTGGAGGGACAAACTTTTGATATTCAGCCGATAAAGAGGGGTTTATCTTGTTTGACTACAGATGGTAATTTTAAAGTCGGAGATAAAATTGCCAGATTCAATGTGAATATTTTAAGTAAATTTTTGTTCAAAAAAAAGTTTAATTTCAAGGATTTTTCTGTTACCGGAAATGTATCAGACGTAGAGTTAAGTGCTTTCGAACCATATTTAAAGGGTTTTGGAAAGTATGAGAAAGCAAGTGGAAAAGCAGATATTGTATTCAATTCGTCATTTGTTGATAAAAAGACAAATTTAAGTGAAATCAATATAAAATTAAAAGATATTTCAGTGAATGAAGGAGATTTTGAGCATCAAACGATAGCGAGAGGCGAGAGTAAGATTAAGATAAAAATGAAAGCGTCGGGAAAAACGCTTGATTTTGAAGAATTTGCGGTTGATGGTGATGAATTTTCTTTAAGAGGCAAAGGAAAAGTTGAGAATTATACGACTGATAAGCCGTTTTTGAATTTAGCGATATTGCTTTCACCTTCAAAGGCAGAAAAGATTCTTGATGTTTTGCCGTACGGAATTTGCCATGAGATAAATATTGTTAAAAAGGCTGGTATAGCAGGAGATGTAACCGGTGCGGTAAAGATAATCGGAAAAATTTCGGAGATAAGACTTTTTGGAAATGTAGAAGCTACAAATGTTGTTGCTTTGCGTGGAAAGACTTATCCGCATAAAGGAATAATTAAACTATCTTTTCAAGATGATAAAATCAATACGGATATTTATGTTGAAACACCTGACAAAGAAAAGTTTTATATGACAGGGGCAGGACAGATTTATGATAAAAAACCGAGTACTTTTGACATAAAGACAACGGATAAATTGAGCGGTAAATTGGCTTGCGATATTTTAGTTCCTGTAAGTCAAATTTTTGGATTTGAAATCGGGCCGGTTTCTATATTAAGTGTTGAAAATGGTTATGGTAAGGCAAATTTACATATAAAGGGTACTAAAAAGGCTGCTGATTTAAACGGAAAAATTGAAATAACGAAAGCTCGAGGCAAGTTCAACGATATAAATGCAAAGCTTCAAACGGACTTAGTTTTAATTTTTGCAGGAAAAGAGATTTTTTATAAAGCTAAAAATGCGACAATTAATGGTTATACGGCATCTTTTGATGGAAAATCAACGACCTTAGGCGATATTGATTTGAATTTAGGGGTCAAATCCGCAGATACTCAAGTGGTACTTGGTATTTTAAAGACAAGTCCGTTGTTAGCTGATATAGATAAGGCTGTAAAATTTATAAAAAAAGCAAATGGAAAAATTGATTTTTCGATAAAGCTTTATGGAAAAGTTCCTGTCGGGGAGAAAAAGAGTCTTTCTCGTCAGGAAATAATGGATAATTTTAAAAAAATAAAGACCAAAGGCAAAATTTTGTTCAAAGATAATACGGTTTATCTTGCAGATTTTAAAGTACCGGTTTCGAAGGTTTTTGGTGAAGCTGAATTTACGGAAAACAGTTTAAAGGCTGAAAATTTAACTGCTTTTTGCGGAAATTCAAAGGTTTTTGTTTCGATAAATGGTGAAATGCCAAAAGATAATAGCGGAGCAAGAGCAAAAATTAATATTTCCGGTAAATCTGTTTCAATAAAAGATTCTTTAAATTTTGTTTTGCAATCGAAATTGTCTAATGAAACAACGTTGCCGAAAGCGTTGGTTGACAGCCTGAATGGCAGATATGATTTGGTATTGGCAGTAGATGCTGTTAATAATAATGTTGATTTGAAGTCCGTTAAGGCTGCTTTGAAATTTAATCCTGTTGGAAATATTTCAAAAATGATAAATTTTGCAAACGGTAGTATTTTAATCGATAATGGAAATATTTTTGTTGACGCTTTGGATATAATTAGTGAAAATTCGAAATTACGTACAAAAGGTGTTGTTAACCGATTTTATTTGGATAAACCAAGATATACTTTGAATTTGTCTGGAAATAATTTATCGGTTAAAACTCTTGCTGATATTGCATCGGGATTACCAAATTCTGTTGGTAAAATTGTTAAAACCTGTAATAAATACGAAGGTTTGCTTAATTTGAATTTAAAGGTATCTAATAATGGTGCTGACGGGCATGTGAATTTTAGAAATTTGAAGTTCAGACATATTAAAAGTGACATTCCTTGTAATTTTGCATATTTACCTATAAAGATAACGAATAATACGATTTTATTAGATAATATCAGCGGAAATCTTGGAAATACTGTTCAAAGTCCTATATTTTTTAAAGTTTTGGTTAAAAACTATATGAAAATACCTGTTATCAATGCTTCAGCGGCGATAAAACCAACATCTGTATTTGTAGAAAGATATTTGAATTCCAGATTAACACATCCTGTAAAAATTATGGGAGATATCTCTGTAAATGCGGATATAAATGGTTCTCTTGATTCACTTGCGATAGAACCTGTTATAAAAATGAATAAAGACACTGATATTACATATTTGTCGGCAAATTTTGGTGATACGGATTTAGTTAGAATTATTGACGGTAAGATTTTTGTAAGAGGCAATAAAATATCAATTCCAAAAATAAAATATACTAAATTTTCATCATCTCAAGGGGAAAAAACATATCCTATGACGGTTTGGGAATCGGGAGGAGAATTTTTGCGTCAGGGAATGGTTTACACTCTTAAAAATGCTTATTTTAAGACTAATTATAAGATGCCTGCAAAAATTTTGAATTTTGTTTTTAAAAAATCTTTGATAAAAAACGGAAATTTATATTGTAATTTGAAGTATTTTGATAATGGTGTAAAACCTGTAATTATAGGCTTTTCTGAACTTGAAGGAATTGATATTCCTTTGTATAATATCAAAATAAAAAACGGTAAAGTTGATATAAAGAATGATTATGTTTACATTTCATCAGATGGAAGTTTGGAAGAAATAAAGTGTGAAATTAAATCTAAAATTGTTAATTCATTAAAAATGCCAATGGTAATTCGTGATTTGAGGTTCAAGACGGCACAAATGGATCTTGAAAAATTTGTAAACAGATTAAATAAATGGAGCATAGATGCATATATGAATACGGCTATGCAAACAAAGGTTGATATGAATGTTGCTGATGTAATTATTGAAAAAGGAAGTGTTGAGGCAAAGCATGTATCGTTTAAAAATGCTCCTATTGATGATTTTGCAGCTGAATTTTCTCTTGATAAAAATTCTTTGTTAAAGATGAATACAAGTGGTTTTAAAATGAGTGGCGGAAATGTTTCAGGAGAGATTTCATATAATTTTAGAAGCGGAGATACCAAAACACAATTAAAAATGAAAAATGTAGATTCTAATACATTGGCTGAAGCTTATCTGGGTTTAAAAAATCAAATTGCCGGAAAACTTGACGGAGAAGCTGATGTCATAACAAAAGGATTTGATGATATTAGTAGATTAAAAAACTTAAAAGGTAATATTTCTTTTTCTGTAGCAGATGGAAATATGCCTAAACTCGGTTCAATTGAGTACCTTTTACGAGCATCAAATATCATTTACAGCGGGTTGACGACTTTATCTGTCAATAATTTAATAGAGTTGTTCAAGCCATTTAAGCAAGGTGCTTTTGAACAGATTAACGGCAACCTGAATATTAACAATGGTGTCATTAACGACATCGAAGTTTATTCTAAAGGAGTAAACATGAGCCTTTATATAAATGGAAAATATGATATTGAAAACAGTGATGCAGATGTAAAAATATATGGAAAATTGGGTAAAAATATCGATAATTTAATTGGTGCTGTCGGAAATCTTTCTGCTAACACAATTTTGAACATAATTCCGAGAACTAAAGAAAAAAGTATTTATGAAAATGATATAAAACGAATTCCTGAAATAGAGTATAAAAATCAAGATGTTAGAATATTTAGAGCAACAGTGGAAGGTGATATTAATGCAAGCAAATCCGCAAGTTCGTTCAAATGGCTTGAATAGGCTTGTTTGACCATGTGTAAACCATTTGTTGCATGTGTCAACTGGTTGTTTGCAATTTTGAAGTGGTTGGAAATGCTTGAGTTTATGCTTCTATTTTTTGTAATTCATTTATCGGATTAAATTTGTCGTTTAAATTATTGTTGATGAGATTTTTGTAATAATTTTCTTTGTAATCTAATAATTCAAGTTGTTTTTTGAGGTCTTCCATTTGTTCAAGAGCTTTTCTTTTTGTTTCAAGAATTATTTCATATCGTTCGTTAATAGTTGAGTCACCGACTAAACACAAATCAATATATTTTTTTACCGACTTTAAATCCACTCCGACATTTCTTAAGCATTTGATGATTTTAACCCAACCGAGAGTATGCTCCGAAAAAAGTCTGATATTATTTCTATCTCTTATGATGTCCGGTATAAATCCGTTTTTTGCCCAAAATCTTAAAGTGTGTTCCGAAACATTCATCATTTCTGCAACTTCTTTGATTGTATACATTTGTTAAGCTCCTTGTGAAAAATAATCTTGACTGATAGTAACTCTCAAGCATTAAAATTATAACATAAAGGAGTTAAAATGAAAAGAATAATAGTTTTAATAGCAGTTATAGCAGTAGCTTTGGCTGGGGTATGGCAATATTCTGCAGCAAAAGATAATAAGGCAGTGAAGGAGAATATCATGACGGAAAAGAAGGTTTTGATTGCGTATTATTCATTATCCGGTAACACAAAGGCAGTTGCTGAAAAAATTCAGAAAATAACCGGCGGAGATATTTTTGAGATAGAACCGGTAAAGCCTTATCCAAATGAATATAATGCTGTTGTAGAGCTTGCAAAGAGGGAAAAGGCAGATGGTGCGACGCCTGATATAAAAGGCAGTGTTGATGTATCAAAATATGATGTGATTTTTGTTGGGACACCTGTTTGGTGGTACACAATGGCAACTCCTGTAAGAACATTTGTATCGAAAAACAATTTTTCGGGAAAGGTTATAGCTCCTTTTTGTACACATGGTGGCGGTGGTGCATCGGCAACGTTTTCTGATATAAAGAAATATGCACCTGCGGCAGAAGTTTTGGAAGGTTTTTCCACTTATGAAAATTCTGCAGATGAAAAATCAACATTAAATTGGATAAATAGTTTGAAAATATAAGGAGTTACAATGAGTATTCTTGAAAAAATTAATTCCCCTCAAGATGTTAAAATTTTGTCCTATGATGAAATGAAGGCACTTGCTGATGAGATAAGACAAGGTATTTTGACGAGAGTAAATGCAATTGGCGGACACTTAGGACCTGATTTAGGTATTGTTGAGGCAACTATTGCTTTGCATTATGTATTTAATTCACCGGTGGATAAATTTGTTTTTGATGTTTCTCACCAATGTTATCCGCACAAAATGCTTACGGGCAGGAAACTCGGTTTTACTAATCCTCTTGAACATCAAGATATTTCTGGCTATTTTAACCCTGAAGAAAGCGAACATGATACATTTATAATCGGTCATACATCTACATCTGTCAGTTTGGCAACGGGTTTAGCGAAAGCAAGAGATTTAAAAGGTGAAAAATATAATGTTGTTGCTTTGATTGGTGACGGTTCTTTGAGCGGCGGCGAGGCTTTTGAAGGTTTAGATAATGCTGCTGTTTTAAATTCAAATATAATTATTGTTGTAAACGATAATGAAATGTCTATTGCGGAAAATCAAGGCGGACTTTATAAAAATCTTGAACTTTTGAGAAAAACTAACGGTGAAGCTGAATTGAATTACTTTAAGGCTTTGGGCTTTGAGTATTTTTATGTTGAAGACGGAAATGATACGCAAGCATTGGTTGACACCTTGAAAACGGTCAAGGATACGGATAAACCGACTGTTGTCCATATTCATACATTAAAAGGTAAAGGTTATAAACCTGCTGAAGATAACAAAGAGTGGGGTCATTGGTCTATTCCGGGATTTTTGGATGAAAAAGCCGAAACGACATCAGAACCTCAAGAATCTTATGATTCAATTACGACAGATTATATTTTGAAAAAGCAAAAAGAGGATAAAACGGTTATTGCTATTTCTCCTGCAACCCCCGGGGCAACAGGTTTTAGTCGGGATTTTAGAAAAGCTCTCGGTCAAAATTATACCGATGTCGGAATTGCAGAAGAACATGCGGTTGCGTATTCTTCAGCTTTGGCAAAAAACGGTGCAAAACCTGTTCTTGCAATATTAAGTTCGTTTATACAAAGAACTTATGACCAGCTTTCGCAAGATTTGGCATTGAATAATTCGCCTGCTGCGATTTTGGTTTATTGGGGTGCTTTATCGCCAATGGATGCAACACATTTGGGAAGTTTTGATATACCTTTGATTTCAAATATTCCTAATATTGTATACCTTGCTCCGACTTGCAAAGAAGAATATTTAAAAATGCTCGATTTTTCAATTGAACAAACAAAATATCCGGTTGTGATAAGAGTTCCGTTTGGGAATGTTGTATCTTCCGGAAAGGATGATACGACAGATTATTCAATATTGAATAAATTTGAAGTTGCGGATAATGGTAAAGATGTTGCTATTATTGGTGTCGGAAGTTTCTATAATTTGGGTAAAAAAGTAAAAGAAGAACTTCTTAAAACAATCGGTATAGACGCAACTTTGATAAATCCTAAGTTTTTAACAGGTGTAGACGAAGAACTATTGAATGGTTTGAAGAATAACCATAAACTTGTAATTACTCTTGAGGACGGCTGTCTTGACGGTGGCTTTGGAGAAAAAATTTCAAGATTTTATGGTAATTCAGATATGAAAGTTCTAAATTTCGGCGGTAAAAAGGAATTTACGGATAGAGTTCCGATGGAAGAATTGTACCGCAGGTATCACTTGACGCCGTCTTTGGTTGTCGGAGATATTGTTGCTTGTTTAAAGGCTTAGCGAGTTTTTCTACTGAACATTAATAAACTAATATCCGGTTTTCTAATCGGATATTTTTTTATTGCTTCTGTATTCTTCTAAAAATTTTATAAGGGCTTCTTTTTCATCTTTTGTCACGATAAGACGGAGTTCTTCTCTTTTTTCTTTTCTTTCAATAGGTTTTTCGTTTGGAAATTCTTGTTCGTAGTATATTTTCATAGCTTCGTCAAGTGCGGCAAAAGCTGCAAGGACTTTTCTTCGTTCTATGTTGGGGTGTTTTTGACAAAATCTTTCTGCAAACATAATTTTATGTGCTATGAAACTTTTGTAAGAGATTTTTTCTTTATCTAATTCAATAGCTGCAACGATTTTTCTTCCAAATTTAATTGCATACCCTATTTTGTCAGGATTTTTAGTGTTTTCAAAATATTCAATTTTTATTTCCATAATTAAATACTACCCCAAAATTTTTTCATTAATCGATATTTTTTTTACTTTTGAAATCTTTTGGTTTGGCTTCGTGAATATCTCTTGCGACTTTTTGATGCTCAAAACTTAATGCAAAATTATACAATGCAAGCATAAGTTTTCTGCCTGATTCACGCTTTGCAATTATTAAAAAATCCCCGTAACCGTTTTCAGCAGTGTATAATTCCGTTTTTATAATTTTGTCAACATTTGTTGTCGGCAAAACTTCAAGTTTCATCCTTAACCATTTATATAAAAGTTTTATTGCCGATTGGTCTTGGTTTGCAAGTAAATATTCAGAAAATTCTTTTAATATCATAAATTAATTTTATATTATTTTTTTCTTTTAAAAAAGTATTTAATATTTAAAAATTTTTCATAAAAAAACCGCTTATTTATAAGCGGTTTTAATTTTAAATTTTTATGACTAAGGTGCTAAAATTGTTATGACGTTTCTGCCCTCCAAAAGTGGTTTGCGTTCAACCGTCATTTTAACATCTTTTAAATCGTTTAAAAATCTTTCGGCTAAGTCGTATGCGAGCTGGTTGTGCTGCATTTCTCTGCCTCTAAGCATTACCACAATTTTAACCTTATTTCCGTCCGCTAAAAACTTTTTAATGCTCTTTATCCTTACATTGTAATCGTGAACATCAATTTTATATCTAATTTTAATTTCTTTGAGTTCAACGGTTTTTTGCTTTTTCTTTGCTTCTTTTGCTCTTTTTGCAACTTCGTATTTGTATTTTCCGTAATCAAGAATTTTTGCAACCGGCGGTTCTTGATTGGGCGACACGATAACCAAATCTAAATCTCTGTCTTGTGCCATCGCTAAGGCCTTTGATGTCGCAACTACACCATGATTATTGCCTTCGTCATCAATTAATCTCACTTCTTTTGAACGAATACTCTCATTTATTAATGAGTTGTTTTGGTTAAAATCTCTACTGATAATATTTCTCCTTTTCTTATTATTATGCTTTATTTTAGCAGGAATATAAATGCATAGCAATATCCTGTTGAGAAAAAATATTATAATTTTAAAAATCTCTTGATTTTAAATTATGTTTTTTTTATGATAAATTTGAAGCCAGTGAAATTTGGGGGAACGTATTATCCAAATTCTGTCGGTTATATATCGGCAAGCAGTTCATTGAACGGCAAGAAAAAGAAAATGTTCCTTAATCTCCCACCCAAATCAGGTAACATCAAAATTTAATACTTTTTTGTTTTTGCAAAAATTATAAAATTGTGATTTTACGATTGGTTTCATTCGTAAAATTTTTTGTTATAAATTTTTTACGAAAGAAAAACAGGTCGATAAAACAATGAAGGAGCAAAAATGGCAACTAAAGCTTTTAAACAAGAAAAAATAGAAGAAATTAAATCAAAATTGGAAAAAGCAAAAGTAGCTATAATCACTGAATACAAAGGAATGACTGTTGAAGAAATCCAAAATCTTCGTCGTGAACTCCAAAAAGTATCAGGTGACTACATGGTTACAAAAAATACTTTGGCAAAGATAGCTCTTAAAGGAACAGAATTTGAAGTATTGAATGATACTTTCAAAGGTCCTATTGCAGTAGCATTTGGTTTCGAAGATCAAGCAGCACCTGCAAAAGTTCTTGCTAAATTTATCAAAGAAAAGAAAAAAGGTGTAGTTGTTGCAGCAGCATTAGACGGACAATTATTGAGTGCAGAACAAACAAAAGCACTTGCAGATATTCCGTCAAAAGAAGAACTTTATGCAAAAATGCTTGGCTGCGTAAATTCACCGGCAACAGG
>JBJEGN010000105.1:0-6880 GCA_051875105.1 Candidatus Gastranaerophilaceae bacterium | reverse complement strand
GGTTAACCAAAATGGTACTGTTAAAAGAATTAAAGTTTGCACTTCATGCCTTAGAGCAGGAAAAGTTGAAAGAGCTTTATAATTAAACTTTTAATCAATTTAAAAACAATCTTAAAGAGTCGAAAGACTCTTTTTTATTGTCTGATTGCCTGTTTAAACCATAAAAAAAAGAGCCTGTAAAAGCTCCTTTCAATTTTCAATTTTCAATTTTCAAATGTTTCTAATATTTGAAATACTTTCTGACATTATCAAGCATGCCGGATTTTATCAACAAAGATTTTATATCTTCATGAAAATCAGCTCTGTCCATGGTCGCTAATGCAACGGCTGCGGCATTTTTCAAATTCGGATCGGCTGTATTTAACAAAATATCCGATAACCTTGAATATGCGGGCATGTCGTCTAATTTCGGCTTCAAATCCGTTCGTTTTGTAAGTTCGGAATATAAAACGTTTTGTATTGCAGCAATCGTGTACAAAGCAGAAACTTTATTACACTCAGCAAGTTCTTTTTCGGATAATTTAGTCGCCAATTCAATTTGAGCAGGCTTCATTTTTTTACCTGCTTTTAATTTTTTTCTAAGACGTAATTGCTCTCTCGTCGGCTTTTTCATAGTCGAAGTGTCTTTTTTAACGACATTGAAAAGTGCATCGGTCAAAGATGCATCAAGATACTTGAGATTGCCGACAGTCTGCAAATCATTATTTATATAATTAACAGATTTGGAAACTTCTTCCGGCTCACCTTTATTCAAAGAATTCGTAAGACTTTTTATAACAGGAATAATGTAATTAGTTTTTGGAGTAACAATCGTCGGTTCTTTTATTGGTTTTACAACTTTAGGGCTTTTGACCTCATAAGCAATTTTATAAAATCCATCATCCGAAATCTCTCTTAAATCTTGTGTTTCTATATTATGAGCTATGTACTCGCTCGTTGATAAAAAATCTGAAACATCAACATCAAATTGTAACATAATAAGCCCCTTTTTTAACCGTAAATTACTATAATTATACTATCTACTTCAGAAAATAATATTAAGTTTTGTTAATTTTGGTATATCAAAAAAGGCAATTTTTTACTATTGAAATACTTTATATAAGAGTAGAGAGAATGAGGTAAACAAAATG
The DNA here is from genome assembly GCA_051875105.1 of Candidatus Gastranaerophilaceae bacterium. Lineage (GTDB taxonomy): Bacteria > Cyanobacteriota > Vampirovibrionia > Gastranaerophilales > Gastranaerophilaceae > RUG841. The sequence continues at coordinate 5,750 of JBJEGN010000105.1, read as the reverse complement.
GCAGCAGAATTAACTATGGATCACTTATTTGAAGGCGTTGAAATCAAAGGTAACGACCCAAGAATGAGATTTAGAAATTCTCAAGATCCTATCTATGTTGCATATCAATATGTTGATAAACAACCTCTTTCCAAATTGGCTAAATCCTTCGTTAAAGAACAAGTTAACGGCGTTATCAAATTCATTTCCAAAATCGGCAAATAATCAATTTCAATATCTGAAAAAACCGCCCTTATAAAGAGCGGTTTTTTTGTAAAAAGATTATTAAAATTAATCGTAACAAAATGATAACAATTATTTAGAAAAAATATTTATTTATGATAAAATTTATGTGTGTGGATGAAGAGGTTTAAAAGTGCCTGATACGGAAATAACAACAAAAAATTTCAATATTTCCGATTACAAGGAGTTTATAGAAACTCTTGCGAGAGTCGAGTTTAAAAAAATTTCAGCTCGCCACCTTGTTGAATACGAAGAAATTGTTAATATTGCAACTCAAGTTATTCACCGTTTATGTTCAACAACACCAGATGGGACTTACAATAAGTCATATATTTCCACTGCCGTTAAATGGGCTGTCAGAAACGAAATAAGAAGACGATATAAATGGTATGTACTAAGAAACAAACAGGAAAATTTATTTGAAAACCAGGATCCTGTAAATGTTAGAGCAGCTGTGTACCAAACTATTTTATCCGTTGATGAACTTGCTGAAAACGAAAATCCCACACAAATAAAAGATAGCCACGAAACTCCGGAAGAACAAGTCATTTTCCATGAAATGAGTCGAGCTATAAAAGAGGCTATGAAACTTTTACCGCCTCGTGAAAAAGAATTTATTGAAGCTAAATTTTTTGATGAAAAAAAATTAAGAGAAATGGCAGAAGAATACAATCTTTCGCCATCAAGAATTTCTCGAATTATTCAATCAGGATTAAACAAAATAAAAAAAGAACTAATCAGGCGAAAATTAACCTGATTTAAGAAAGAAAGGTAATTATGGCAAAATTCAATTTGATGTCTTACATACTTCCTCCGTCTAATGACATTTTCTATCAACTATTTGAAGAAAGTTCGGAAACATGTAAGCAAGCAGCTTTGCTGTTCAAAAAAATATTAGAAGAAAATGTTAACGAAGATACTTTAGTTACAGCTCGTCAATATAAACACAAAAGCAATAAAATTCTCAAAAAAACTTTAAAAGTTTTAAATCAAACTTTTATTACACCTATCGAAAGAGAAGACATACAAAATATTGCGACAATGCTAAACCGTATTACAAAAAAAATTATCAAAGCTACTTTAAATTTTAAAGTTTACAGAATAGATAAATCAACCGATCACATGCTCCAACAAGCTAATACTTTGATTTCTGCAACAGAAGAACTCGATTATATTATGCATAATTTCAGAAAGAAAACAACTGTTTCAAGCATCACAGACAGAAACCTCAAAATGAAAGAAATTGAAACAAGAGGGGACGAAATTCACTATGCGGCACTTGATTCTCTTTTCTCAGGAGAATACGATGCCCTGACAGTAATTAAGTTCAGAGATATTCATAAAGACATCGAAAATGCTTTGGATACGTGCTACCATGTTTCTGATGCTGTTATGAATGTAATCCTTAAAGAAAGTTAGAGGCTAATATGACTTTAACAATTGTATTATTATGTGCAGTCGTATTAACAGCAATAATTTTTGAATATATAAACGGTTTTCACGACAGTGCAAATGCAATAGCAGCAGTTGTATCAACAAAAGTACTCAGTCCGAGAACAGCGGTTTTGTATTCCGCTATTTTGAATTTTATCGGAGCTATGATTGGTGTAAACGTTGCGAAAACTATTGGAGCAGGAATTATAGCTGCAGAGTCAATAACACTGCAAGTTATTCTTTGTGCATTAATCGCCGCCGTCATCTGGAATTTAATAACTTGGTGGTTCGGACTTCCCTCAAGCTCTTCCCATGCTCTCATTGGCGGATTAATCGGAGCTTCTGTTATTCATGCAGGAATTAATTGCGTTAATTTAAAACTGCTCGTAAACAAAATTATCATTCCTATGTTTGCATCTCCGGTCGCAGGTTTTTTAGTCGGATTTACAATAATGGCAATATTTCTATGGATTTTTTGTACAAAAAGACCTGATAGAGTAAACAGAAAATTTGCAAAAGTACAAATAGTGGCTTCGGGCATGGTTGCTTTAAGTCATGGTATGAATGATGCACAAAAAACAATGGGTATTATTACAATGGCACTTGTTACAGGTGGCATAATTACAATGAGTGGAGAATTTTACGTACCAATATACGTAAAAATCGTTTGTGCTATAACGATGGCATTAGGAACAATGTCAGGCGGTTGGAAAATCATAAAAACAATGGGAAAAAAAATCATAAAAATGAAACCTATAAATGGTGCTGCTGCCGATTTTTCAAGTGCAGCAATTATTATGACTGCATCACATTTCGGAATTCCATTAAGCACAACTCACATTGTTTCAACCGTTATTATGGGTGTTGGCTCTACTGTTAAAGCCCACGCTGTAAAATGGGGGGTAGTCGGAAATATCGTAACAGCTTGGGTTCTTACAATTCCTTGCTGCATTGGCATATCTGCTGCCGTATATATGCTTTTAAAACCATTTAAAATTTAAAAAACAGCCAACAACTAATAGTGTTATTTCAAATTACCCAATGAATAACACTATTAGTCTTTTATGAAAAATTTAACAAATATCTTTTAAATTCAAATCAAATGTAAAAACACTATTTGTTTTATTGTTAATCTTGATAAACTGATTTTTCACCCATTAAAAACGTATTAACAAATTGCTCTACAGCCAATGGTCTTCCATACAGGTATCCTTGAGCTATATCACAACCGCAGTCTTTCAAAAACTTTGCTTGTAAAGGAGTTTCTATACCTTCTGCAACGGTCATCATATTTAGTTCATTAGCCATTTTCAAAACATACCTGACAATTGTTTCTCCTTTTTTATCACCAATTGAATCAGTTATAAAATTTCTATCCAACTTTAAAACATCTACTGGCAAGTGTCTTAACATATTTAAAGACGAATACCCTGTACCAAAATCATCCATATTTATAATAAAGCCGTAATCCTTTAATTTAGTAATTATTTGAATAAAACGTTTTTCATCATTTAAACAAGCAGATTCTGTCAATTCAAGTTCAAGATACTTTGGCTGAATGTCATATTCTTTTATCAAATCCAAAAGTTCTTCTATAAAAGCATCATTATTCAAATGAACTCTCGAAACATTAACAGAAATCGGAAACAGGTATTCTCCTGAAATTTGTCTTTGAGCAATAAACTCACAAGTTTGTCGCCACATATATTTATCAAGTTCAATTATAAATCCGTTTTTTTCAAAAAGAGGTATGAAATCATTTGGAGGAAGCATACCACGTTTTGGATGAATCCACCTTACAAGAGCTTCTGCTCCTGCTAATTCCATCGTTTCCATATTAAATTTTGGCTGAAGATACATTTTAAACTGTTTATCATTCAATGCATTGTACATTTCGTCTTCGATAGCTTTATCTTGAAGTATTTGAGCTCTTATTCCATCATCATAAAATTGATAATTATTAATTACATCCGTTTTTATATTTCTTTTCGCAAGAGATGCCCTGTCACACATTTGTACAATTGGCAAAGTTTTATCCGTAATCAAATATATACCAAAAATCAATGACAATTTTGAAATCACACGCAAATTTGCATTGTCGGAAATCGAAGACATTACCTCATTGTTATATTTCTCAATTTCTGCAACTATTGTATTAATAAAATACTTAACTATGAAATCTTTCTGCTCATACCTGAATAATATTGCGTATGTAGCTGCAAAATCCCTCGCACAAATGCTGCCTTTCGGTAAAATACGTCTTACGATATTATAAACATCTTTTAAAATAACATTTGCACGATTGTAACCATACAACTCATTTATAACTTTGAATTTCGTTATATCCATTGAAATCATTGCATAATTAGCATCAGAATAACGAGTCAGAAACTCTCTTGCATCAAGCAAGAACTTAGTCTTATTAATATTTTCAGTTACCTCATCAGTAAAAGCAACTTTGTATATCACCATTTCATTTTCACGATTTAATTTTTCGCTGTATCTTAAAAGTAACAACAATAAAGCACCAATTGTCAGCACAATCACAGATATTGCACCTAATATATTATTTATGTGCATTAAAATAACATCTCTCGGTACATCAGATAAAACAAACGAATTGTTATAACCTATGAACGAATATGCGGCAATATACTTTTTACCGTCTTTCCATTTGAACTGAAAAGTTCCGCTATCTCTCGTTTTCAAATCTTCTTTTAATTTTTCTTCTGTTGTCTTTATAAATTTGATTTTTTGATCGAAGAAATTAGGAAAAACATTCGTTTCATTAGCGGATTTGACTAAATAATTACCATCTGCATCAATAATGTGAGAATATCCTTTATCTCCAAAATTATTATAAGAAAGAATAGTCTTAAAAACATCAGAGTCAATCATTGAACCTAAAACACCTGCAACTTGATGTTTTGAATTAAAAACAGGAACATAATATCTGTTTACAAAACCTGAACGAGCAAGAGGTTCTTCCGTAACATCGGCAAAACAAGGAGCACCGCTCATTGCCACACTAAAACAAGATAAGCCTTCCATATTTGAAGATGGTAATTTTCCTATTTGTTCCTGAACTCTAATATTTTTTCCATTAGGATAAGTGAATGACAATCTGTGAAATTTTTCATCAAAAACTTTTTTAAGTAAATAATCAGTTACATCTTTTTCAGAAAAAGTTGGAACTTCCGTTGATAAATTTCCCGACAAAACTGCAAGCATTTGCATGTCACTTTTGACTCTTCCTCTAAGATTTGAAGAAGTTTGTTTAGCATTTTGCTCCATATACTTCAAACAAGCTTTTTCTTCTGTGTTGACAGTATAAGCCGTAAACGAAATTCCGGCTATGATTAACAAAACGGTAATTATTGAAATAATTTTACACATTCTGTTTATTAAAAATTCTTTATTTGCTCTAAATCTTATATCAGACATACAAACACCCCTGTTTTACTAATCAGATTATATCATGTTATCAAGAATTTTTGACTTAAAAAAAAAGTTTTATTAATAAAACATAACAAGCATAAAACTTGACAAAACAACTATTAGGAATAATATAATAACAAGAAACTATAGATTATTTATCGAAAATCAGTCGCAAAAAAGGAAAGCAAACAAACAATGAAGAAGTAAACACACCTAAAACCCAATAATAGCAACAAAAGCCTCTGTAGCTCAGCTGGATAGAGCGGTTCCGTCCTAAGGAAATTGTCGTAGGTTCAAATCCTATCAGGGGCTTATTTATAAAAAAACCGATGAATATTTTACATCGGTTTTTATCTTTTAACAATAAATACAAGCTATAACACTATCTGTAGTTTGTAAACTGCAAAGCTACATCATACTTATCTTCATTCTGTTTCATTAATTTTATTATCTCTTGCAAATCATCTCGACTTTTTCCGGAAACACGAACTTGATCACCTTGGATAGCCGCTTGAACCTTTAGCTTTGAAGCTTTAATATCCGCAGTAATCTTTTTAGCAAGTTCCATAGACAAACCCTTTTTCAAATTAAATACTTGTCGAACATTACCGCCTAAAGCATTTTCCACCGGTTGTGCATCCAATATTTTTATACTT
>JBJEGN010000104.1:0-6943 GCA_051875105.1 Candidatus Gastranaerophilaceae bacterium | reverse complement strand
AACCGAGTGAGTCATAATCTCACATTGCTTTCGGATTTTTCTGTTGTCCGCCAACCGAGTGAGTCATAATCTCACATTGCTTTCGGATTTTTCTGTTGTCCGCCAACCGAGTGAGTCATAATCTCACATTGCTTTCGGATTTTTCTGTTGTCCGCCAACGCATAGGTCAAAATCACCTATATTAATTTCGGATTTTGGTGCTTGCCACACCGAAAGAATATCTTCTTTCACTTATATTATATGCAATAAAAACAAAATTGTCAATAAAATATATTCCGTTACAATAATTTACAAAAGCATTTATCGTAAAAATCTCGATTATGTGTAAAATTCGCCAATAAAAAATCTCGAAAACGTGTAAAATCTCTATTGAAAAAATCTCGATAATGTGTAAAACAGCTATATCATTTTTCAAAAAAAGACCTATTCACTCATAAGATGAACAGGTCCTTTAACTTTTTATTTAGAAATTATAAAGCGTTTTTGAGTACTGACAGGCGTTTGTTGAACATTTCGTACATTTCATCGTTGTCAAACCAAGTCCTGTCAACCTCACGAATTTGATTTAATCCAACTTCCTTAACAGCCTCAACTGCCGCCTGCTTTTGAGACATATTCGACAAAACTGTCTGACATTTTGCACCGTCAACCGTGTCATACGAATTAAACGCCTTGTTGAAATCCATTAACGCATGAAGCTTGATTATGCTGTTGTCATCATTGTTCACCGCAAATCCCCAGTTGCCCCAATGCCTGTCGGTATTACCAACAAGATAATCAACAATGTTCATCATATAATAACCGTAACGGTCGTATTTCAATGCCAAATCAACCTTATCCAAATCGTTATTTGCGGCGAATATTTCAACATATTCCATAGGGACAATGCTTTCATTAACGCTTGTCATCAGCCTGCACGAAGTAACCTTTTTTCCGTCATATTCATCTTCCATATAGCTGATATGCTCAACATCAAAGCAGTCAATTATCTTACTTGCAAGCAGCTCGGCGTTAACATCTCTCAAGTCTCCGTCTTTATATAAATATATTCCGTCTTTCTTTCTAACCCACGCTTTCGGAGCAATTCCCGATGTCCCGACATCGCCGGCAGCTTCCCTGTCGTCAATCAACTGTGCATTTTGAGCAGTAAGCTGTTTTCCGCACAAAGCAACATCTACAAAGGAATTAGAAAGCGAATTAGAGTACAAATTTATTTCATCAAAATTCAAGCTTTCGTTTTCACCCTGCATCCAATACACATCGGTCATAGAAAGTCCGTGATATGAAATTGCTATATCCGCTCTGTCACGGTCAGTCACAGCCTGCATTTTTCCAAGGCTGTTCAGTATCTCTTTCGCATATTTTCTGTCCAAGGTCAAAATTCGGGAAGAACACCAATAGTAGAAATTCTCAAGATTGTTCAGCCTGCTTTTCATATCACTCGCACTTTCAATCAAGTAAAGATTGAACGGCATAAGCTTTGCATTATGAATAACGCAACCGCCGTTACAATCAACGGTAGCAACTCTTTCATTCCTGTGCATAATAATATATGCTTTCCAATCCGTATTTCTCATAGGCGTCTCCTTTCCGAATAATGATACTGTCAGTATACCACAGATAGCTACAGCAGTAAAGTGCGAAAAAGCATAATAATACTAAACCGTCGGGCTTTCCAAAAATACAATCGACTTATTTTCGCAGTCTAATTGAGCCTTAATTCCATAAGGAATAATGCCTATCGGCTTTGAATGACCAAAGTTGACGTTATAAAAAATGGGTAAATCGTTTAAGTGTTCTTCATTTACAACGACTTGTGTGATTGCATTTTTATACTCGTCGTAGAAAACTTCACCTTGTGGCTTGCCAACAATAATGCCTTTAATAACATTCAAAATACCCTGTGCCGCAAGATTTCTGAATGTCCATTTAATAAAATCGGGCGACGGCTTATCCTCACTTGTTTCAACAAAAAGAACAGCGTTCTTCCATTCATCAAGCGTCGGCCAAATTTCAGTACCGTTTGCCATCATAAAAACGTCTATACAACCGCCGAGAAGATGTCCCCGGGCTACTCCGCTTCCGTTTATCACTTCATATCCGTGAGTATCTTTTTTCATTTTGTGCGGAGTGTTTGTATTGCTTTCCTGCCAGGTGACATAATCTTCCGTCCATTCCTCACTCGGCAAAAGACGGTATTGCTCCCATTCGCCAAAAAGAATATCATTAACTGCTTTTTGAGTATAATCGAACATTTTGACATACTCGCCGAACTCGCACATTATCGACGGTCCGTAAAAAGATACCAGCCCTGCTTTATACATCATAAAGTGGTTAACGGTCGTATCGGAATAACCCATAAAAATTTTAGGATTGTTTTTAATAATATCCAAATCGACATAAGGCAGTATTCGTATAGTATCGTCGCCGCCGATTGCGCAGAAAATCGCAGAAATTGAGTTATCTGCAAAAGCGTCCATCAAATCCTTTGCCCTCAATTCGGGGTGATTTGCAACAAATTCACTTCCCTTTAACGCATTCGGCATACAAACTACTTCTAACTCAAAATCCTTTTCCAAACGCTCTTTAGCGATATTAAATTTATGAATAAAGCAATCGTCACCCAATCCGCCCCAAGACAAACTTACAACTGCGATTTTATCACCCTTTTTTAATCTTTTAGGCTTTATCATTAACCGTTCACCACTTTTCATTACAGTTTGTATCAATAAAAATCATATAGCACACTCTGTCACAACATAACAAATGCAAAGCAACTACTTTTCTCAAATCGTAATTTACTAAATCATGATTTGATATTTTCACCAACATCAGGCAAAGTGTATCAAATTCTAAATTTTATAAGCCTTGTTGAGAAATTTGATTTTGTCGAACAGCTTATCAAACGTGTATTTGAAAACAAATTGCCTTGCAATATCAATCAAAATGCAAATCGCAAATGTTCCGAGCACCGTCATTGCATAATAAACAAAGAAAAATCCGCTGCCTATATACTTTTGCACGCCGAAATAATCAAGGAATATGTGTCCTCTTACAAGCTGATTTGAGTGAATGATATACACCGCCAGCACCGACCTTGCAATATAATTCACCGTCTTTGACTTAAAGCTCATATTCGCAAATGTAAGGAACAGCATTACTGCACCGATAATTACAAAAATCGAATTATAGTTAATCCAATGACCGCCGTAGCTGTAATACAGCGCACATGTAATTGAGCTTGCAACTAAATACAGGAAAAATGTCAAAAACGGATTGACTTTTTTATTAAAATGCAGCCTTAAATATCCGCCGATTATATAAATCAACACGAACGAAATTATCCCGTAACCGTAGTCATCACTCGGAGGATTGGTAACAAAGGTTTTCCAAATTGAAAAAAGAGTCAACATAATTCCGAGCAAAAGCTGATACTGTTTTTTGCTGAGGGACACAAGAGTTTTGTTTATAAACGGAGCCAAAATACTCAAAATCACATAAACATTGATAAACCACGACCTGTCATAAAAATACGGCAAAGCGCATTGATTCAGCATTGAACCGTTAAAGCTTTGTTCACCGGACGCACAATATCCCAAGTATATCAAAATCCCGTATATGCTTGTCTCAAAAATGATATCAAAAATTCTGCGCACCTTAAGCCTGTCGCTCGTAACGAAAAAATAGCCCGAAATCAAAACAAAGCAATTCACCGCAACAATAGCAAGGCTCTCAATAATGCACACAATATTACTGTTCAGCACCGACAGCTCCACACCGTCAGTCATTGTCAAATCGGTATTGATATGCAGACACAGCACCATCATCATCGACACTATCCGCAATAGCTCCAAGCTCGAATTGCGCTGCTTAACACCCGGCTTCCCGGCATTCCCCTCTTTTCTCCTCATCATTTTTCCACCCTTTTAAGACTATACCTGAATTATAATCATTCCGAATTTCTTTGTCAAGCAAACCACTATTTCAACACAATCAAAATATAAAACGCAGCCAAAGGCACCCGCCCCTGACTGCATCGCATCTTCTTATAACAGATTATATTTCATAACAAAAACTCCATTTTCAAAAATACAAATTTTGCATTACATATTATACTTTTTATACGCAATAGCAGTTGAATTTTCCCAACTATCCATAATATCTCGTGTTTTATCTGAAAAAATATAATTTTCAGATAAATAATTAGCCAAATACTTCGAAAACTTTATTGCACCTTTTTCAGTAAGATGATAACTATCTAAAAAATCATCTCTTTTTAGAGAAATTGGATTATCTAATTCACTATAACATAATACTTCAAAACCATATGAATTAATAATTTTCGAACAATAATTAGTCCTATTTTCCCTGTTAGCAAGTTGTTCGTATTTTTTTATATTTCCATATCCTTTTGGACAATCAATGAATAATACATTTTTTATTTTTAATTCTTGACATATCTCCAAAAATTCATATAACACATTCTCTTGCCCCTCATCAAGTTCAATGGGTTGGGAAATAAAATTTTCTAAACATACAAAATTTTCAATTTCATTTTTTCTTATCCTAATAGTATTCCCAGAAGAATTTGAACCTTTAAAACAATTAGTAGTTCGATTAATGTCATATTCAATAACAGCTCTAATTGCATAATAAACATTACCTGGCGACATAAGCATTTTATGATATCTAATTATTGGAAAATAATGTTCAAACCAATATTCTTTATCAAGTTCATTTATTGTTTCTTTCCAGTTTTCATTATGATTCATAGAATCTATCCAAATATTAATAGGAACTCTTTCATTGCCAAAATCTTGTGTAAATCCATCGATATCAACAATTATCAATGCATTTGGTTGTGTACATACAATTTCTCTTAACATGGATTTGTATATTCTTGAATCGGCACCATAAGAACTAATATTATTTCCTGTTATTTTTGTTTCTTCATAAATAACACTAGGAAATATGTTTTCAAGCGTCGCACTTGAGCCAATAACAACATAATCCAAAGAGTCAAGTGGTTCATTATAAAACGAATCTGTATTAACAGAAAGAATCTCTGTATTATGAACAGATAATACATTTGCAACAGTCGTACATAATACTAATATCATAACTGAGGCTAAAATTCTAAGAAATCTCTTAAAAAACATCTTCTTCATATTTTGATTCCTCCTTTTTTAGAATTCTGCATAAACAAATGGTTGCTCTGTATATCCGGTACCATAAATACCAAATAAAATTATCATAAGAATAGATACTGTTATCCATATCCATCTTCTTGGTATGCTATTCGCAGTATCAGCATATATATTTCTACCTTTTTCCATCTTGAACTCAACAAATAGAAATGCAAAAACTAAAACTGCAATTAACAAATAGTCTAATTTATACAAATCTGTGCATTTGGACATAATATTTAGTATTCCGCCAATGTTTAATCCAAGGGCAGATTTCAACATTGTTGCAAATTGACCTAATGTATCTGCTCTGAACATTGTTAAACCTATTACTACGAGCAAATCGGTTCTTAAAATTTGTAGCAAACCAAATATTTTCCCATCTCTTTTGAACTTTGTTTTTTCAAAAAACTTTATGAATAACGGTTCAAATAACATTCCCAAAATAATTATTAAAAAGTAATATAAGCCATATACAACATACTTCCAACTTGCACCATGCCAAATACCCATTACCATCCATACACATAACAACGGTAAAAATGCTTGTCCTGCTGCAACCAAATGAACATTTCTTTCGGGCTTATTAACACTTTTGTTTATTTTCTTAGCAACATTTGATAATGATACCGGATAAAACACATAATTCTTCAACCAAGCACCAAGAGTGATGTGCCATCTTCTCCAAAACTCTTGAACGCTATGAGAAAAGAACGGTCTGTTGAAATTCTCTGCTATATCAATTCCAAACATTCTCGATACACCACGAACAATATCAATACATCCGGAAAAATCAAAATAAATTTGCACAGTGTATGCAACCATTCCGACCAATATTGGTATTCCTGAATAATCAGTATAATTATCAAATACCTCATTTGCCACATAAGCAATTCTGTCGGCAAGAACCATTTTCTTTACCAAACCAAGAAGCAACAAGCTACCTGCATTCATAAAACTATCATAATTAAATTTATGGTACTCCTTGAATTGCGATGCCAAATTATTGTATGTATCAAATGGACCTTCTGTTATATGAGGGAAATAACATACAAACAATAGCAATCTACAAGGATTCTTTTCCGCTTGTATTGTACCTCTATAAACATCAACAATGTAACTTATTGACATTAATGTATAGTAAGATATTCCTAAAGGAAGAGCTAATTTTATTGTCGGAATAATACTTCGGCTTGCAATAAGATTTGCAACATCATTAATTATGTCACCAAAGAAATTAAAGTATTTAAGCACGCCTAAAATGGCAACGCAAATAACTACAATAGCTGTTAATATTGCGTGCTGCTTTTTCTTAATTGTTGTTTTTAATGCTTTGCGTTCCTCTTTAGACAAAGTTTTTTTCTTTATTTTGAACTCATCGTTGAATTTTTGTATCCACAGGGCTCCCAAATATATTAGAACCGTGGTACCAATCATATAAAGCATTGCCCATTTACTTGCATAACCAAAGAAAAATAACGAAGCAATTAATAACACTACCCACTGTGCATTCTTTGGAACAATGTAATAAATGATTAGTGAAATCGCTATAAAACCAAAAAACACTAATGATGTCGGACTCATATTTTCTCCTTTCAAATCACAAAACAATAAAGCGATTAGCATAGATGCAAATGCACCTATGCTAATCGCTTTGAATTATATATTTATTTATACGACAAAAAAACAGAACTATACTACTACTGTCTGTCTGTCTGTCTGTCTGTCTGTCTGTCTGTCTGTCTGTCTGTCTGTCT